>JAFNFZ010000146.1 GCA_017885485.1 Chloroflexota bacterium | reverse complement strand
GCAACCTCATCCTCTACCGCAGTGAAAGAAACTTCGTCATTCTCAACAAGTTCCCCTACAATCCAGGACACCTCATGGTCGCTCCCTACCGCCATATAGCCAGCCTGGAGGACATGGACGACGAGGAACTGCGAGATCACTTCGAGATTGTCAGAAGGGGTACCATGGCGCTGCGCAGCGTCTTCGATCCTTCCGGATTCAATATAGGCATCAACATCGGCCGGTCGGCGGGGGCAGGTATCGCTGACCACACCCATACCCACATTGTTCCCCGCTGGCAGGGTGACACCAATTTCATGCCAGTTGTGGCCGACGCCAGGGTGCTCCCGGAAGGCCTGGCATCCACCTATGCCAGGCTGAAGGGGCTCCTGTAGAGGCACTCGGCCTCGTCACCTCTGTTGGCTAGCGCGTTCTGTACTCTTCATCCCACGGAGAAAGGCAGGAGAAGCCGATGACCACCAAAACCAAGGGCAGCGACAGACCCTGGCTCAAGAACTACAAGCTTGGGCCCTATCAACTGAAGAAGACCCTGGAACCGTATCCCCGCGTTCCCGTCTACAAATTCCTGGATGACTCAGCCACCGCCTATCCCACCCAGGTCGCCGTGGAGTACCTCGGCAGAAGAATCAAGTACGAAGACCTCAGGAATTATGTCAACAGCCTGGCCAGGGCTCTGGCTGGACTGGGCATAGCCAAAGGAGACAGAGTAGCCACTATCCTGCCCAACTGCCCCCAGTTCATCATCACCGACTTCGCTGTGTCCAAAGCCGGGGCCACCCTGGTTCCCTGCAGCACGCTTCACAAGAGTCACGATCTGGAATATGAAATCGGCGAGTCTGGCGCCAGGGCCGTCATCTGTTCAGACGAAGCCCTGAGCCTGGTTCAAGGACTGAAGGACACCACGAAACTCGAATCCATAGTCGTTACCTCTCCCCTGGACTATGCTGCTGCGGAGCCCGAGGTACAGCGTTTTCCCGGTGCCCATCATTTCAAAGACCTGATAGCCCAGAATGAACCAGTTGCTCCCGAAGTTGACATCGATCCCGTTGAAGACCTGGCCTATCTCTCCTTCACTGGTGGCGCCACNNCTGTGGGTTCTCGAACCTCTCTGGCCTGGAATCAGAGGCAAGGCCGCTTCGGAGATCCTCGTCCCCCTGTTCCATTCCTACGGACATCTGGGAATGCAGGGCAGCATCGCTCTGGGACTGCGGATTCTGCTCGTCTCCGATCCCAGGGACATCGATCAGGCCGTGAACCTCCTGAAAGAAAAACGCCCCATCCTGGCCTACGTCGTCCCCACTCACCTTATGCGCATCGCCGAGCGGAACCTGGGCCGCCTGCCGGTGATGTTCATGTCCGGCGCCGCCCCCCTGCCCCAGCAGGTCTTTGAAGCCATCAAGAAGGATATAATGATGCCGGTGTCGGAGGGCTATGGCCTGACGGAGTGCGGGCCCATGACCCACGCCAATCTGTCCACCTTCTCCAAAATAACCGGTCTTGCCGCCAAAGAGATACTGGGCATCGGCCTGCCAGTCCCCGACACCGAGGCGAAGATCGTGGATCTGGATACGGGCGAGGAACTGGCCGCCGGCGAAAGTGGTGAGCTGCTGGTTCGCGGTCCACAGACAATGAAAGGCTACTGGCCAAAACCCGGCAGCGGCCTGGACAATGGCTGGCTTCACACCGGCGATATCGCTCGCATGGACGAAAATGGCTATTTCGTTCTTGAAGACCGTGTCAAGGACATGGCCAATGTCTCCGGCTACAAGGTCTATACCACGGAAGTCGACCAGGTCCTGTTCAAGTACCCCGGGGTGGCCATGGCAGCGGCCGTGGGCATCCCCGACCCCGAGCGACCGGGCAGCGAGAGGATCAAGGCCTTCATAAAGGCCAGGGAGGAGTTCAAGGGCAAGCTGAATGCCGATGACATCATCGCCTATTGCAAGGAGAGACTGCCGGCCATTGCCGTGCCCAGATACGTCGAATTCCGGGATGAGTTGCCCCTGACGGTCACCGAGAAGATATTCAAGAGGGCTTTGCGGGAGGAAGAGATCAAAAAGGCACGGGAATCGTAGGCCGCTCTGGCTGCGACCCGCGCTATCTTCAGCAGGTCTGCCGCAGTTCGTCGGCCTTCTTGCGTACCACTACTACCTGGCGGATCTCAGCACACACTAAGCTCTCCGGGCAGACATCGCAGGAAATGGCCGACTCGCATTCATAGATCCCCTCTGCCACCTCCTTCAGCCTCTGCCGTCGCAGGTCATGGGAGAGCTTCCTTACCTGGGCACCGATCCTTTCCAGGCCTGCCACGTCTTCGGCCCCTGATGTGACGAACAGGACCTCCGCCGCCCCTATCTGAGCTACTGCTCCACGGATGTGGCTGATGATCCTATCGCCCAGCTCCCGGAATGAGAATCCAGCGTCGCAGGCTTCTGTACTGATGCGGGACCAGATCCTGCTGCCACCGCCTCGGACCATGTAGCCGGGAATCTTCGTGGCGATGTGCAACTCCCGCTCCAATTGCAGGTACGCCCCCGCGCCAATCCCGGGCCCGGCAGCCAGGACCACCTGTCCAAAGGGAACACAGCCCCCTCTCGATTTGCGGAGCTCGGTGACATCCGGCCCGATTAGCGCGATCCGACCGTCGAATACTTGATCGCGGTCCTCTGTGCACATGGTGAAACTGGTGCCCACACTCCTGGGCCCACCCAGTTCCGCCGCAGTGTTCTCCTTCAGAATCAGCGAGTCAGCAGTCTGACCTGAACACCGTATCGGCAGGCGGGGCAGATCCTGAAACCAGACTCGCTGGTCTCTTCCCTTCGAGACGAGTTCAGATTCGTAGTCTCGCAACAGAGCGAAATACGGGGCGAAAACACTCATCGCCTACTTGGCCAGCACCAGGTCCTCCCTCCCCTTCTCCTTCAGGTACAGCGGGTAGCGGCGGTACATCGGTTGGATGACCGGCAGCAGCTTCAGGATCTTGGGGATTGGCCCTCTGGCCACAATGGCCTTCGTGGTCAGGGCCTTGGCCAGGTTCACCTTCCCGTGCCAGAATCTGTGAGCCTCGTCTGCAGTCAGAGTGAAGGTGGCCGTGGGAGTGACGGTATCATCGTTGATGCTGACCTTGAACGGGTTCTTGGTGAAGTCCAGCGTCACCGTCAGCACTGGCTCGCGCCACACGAATTTGACGATCAGCTCGATCTCGGCCAACTTCTCCTGTATCTTCACCAACTCCTTATCGCCTTTTGTCACCTCCTGAGACATTGCGCGGAAGAAACCGCCCAACATTGCATCGCACTCCTGCGAGTCTCTGAAATATGCCATCCCCTACTCCTTTCTCGAGATGCTTGAAGCGCCGGCCGTTATCAACGGGCCGCTCCAGAGAGTTCCTTTCCAGGCTTCACCACCACTTCAATGAAGTTAGCTATCTCGGCCTGAATTGTTTCCACCGGCGTCACCCTGGGGTCAAACATGTCAAATTCGAAATACAGCAGCGGAACCCCCGCCTCTCTGGAAGCTTCGCGGAACAATCCGATACCCCCCAGACCGTGTTTGCAGGCCACATGCCCGGCGAAAATGCCGAAGTCCGCCCCATACTCATCGCACATCTTGAGGTAGTCATCGATGAAGTTGTCTATGGGCCCCTTGAACTGCCGAGACATGGGCAGCACCCTCAGGCTCTTCCGGGCCAGCCCCCGTAGCATCGACTCAGGCGTGGAGGTGTCGATCAGCGCCTCTGGAGCATAGTACCCGAAGAGGTCCATTGGTATCACCAGCTTCAGTTCGGCCTCCATCCAATCGTAGAACTGCAGGTCCCACCACACCGGGTCCTGGTACCACACCGCGCGGTATATCTCTCCGCCCTCCACCGCGCTCTCACTCCTCTCGATGCGCTCTCTGGCCTCATCTCTGAACGCCCTGGCCACGGCTGTGCCTTCGGGATCGCCCGAGAAAGCCACCAGCAAGGCCGTGGAGAGTGCCACAATCTTGCTCACCTGCGGACAGGGAACGTGGCGCCGCAGGTCATTCCAGTCCCGCAGGTATTCGGCCGTGCGGTTCGACTCTTCACAGACCTGACGAAACCGGTCCCAGTTGAACCTCCTTCCTGTGTGTTCCTCAAGAAAGGGTATGCTTTCAGCCATCTGTCGGGCCAGATATTCCACCTCACGGTCACCGTAGAGATAGGGAACGTCCATCATCCGCATCGGCTTCCCTGTCAGAGCGCGCATGGTCTTGATGGCCGCGATCTGCGAATCGCACGGCGTGTTGTGATACAGCATGCAGGTTGGCTCCGGATAGAGACCGCTCAGGACGCTGCCTACAGCCGCTTTGTCGATGGAGCAAACCTCGCTGGCCAAGCCATGCGCCTCCGCTTCGTCAATCAGTGCCACGGTGTACTGCGCATCGCCCACCAGGTCCTGCAGTACGGTCAATACCTCTATGGGCATAGACTGGACTCCCTCCAGGCCTTTGATGAGTTCGGGAGTGCAACCACAGTTGTGCCAGACGATGGGCCGTCCTTCGTCAGCCGCCCCAAACAGGTCATCCACATAGCTGCGAAAGCCCTTCAGTATGGCATTCATACCCTTGGAATCGGGGTCTTCGGAATACAGATCCATCAACCCGTTCACCCCCTCATAGACCACTTCCCAGTCCGCCTTACGTTCCTTGCCCAGTATGGACATCTCTCCTCCTAGACCTTGTCTGTCAGACAAGCCTCACTTGCCCATCTGTTCCATGAAAGCCTGAACGCGGGTCTTCACCTGTCCTGCCGCTGACACCTGGTACTCCCTCTCCAGACTCAAGAACGGAATCCCCGCCTCCTTCATCCTCCAGTAGAGGTTATGACCATCGCCCGCCCACGGATCGCAGAACTTCATCCGCTGAAAGATGATGCCGTCGGCCTTGTACTCCTTCATTCTTCTCGTCAGCTCGGAGAACTGCTCGTCGAAGCACTCCACCATCCGCGCACACGGCACCTGGAAGAATCTCTGCCGGGCTATGCGTTCCAGCGGCTCGCCGGGGCGGGATCCAATCGGGTCCCCGAAAGACCGCTGCCCGAAACAGACCAGTTCCGCCACAGACAGGGCACCCTGGTTTTCTATGGCCGCCAGATACTCCGGTTCGTCCATCACCCCGCCGGTGACGATCACTCGCGCCCGGTAGTCACCGTTGCCCCTGGCCTGTTCCAGATCGGCCAGCAGATGGTCCATCAGCGAGTTGAACTGAGCCCGCGGCATCACGTGGGCCGCCACGGTAACCGTCAGCGCTTCCTGTCCTGTGATCGGTGGCGCCTCCCTCTTCCTCAGCTCATAGAGCCTGGCTATCCGCTGCCTCGTCGCGTTGTGCAGCGCGATGGCGTCCTCCAGGTTCTGTTCCGTGATAGCTATGGAGTAGTGCGCCTCCATCTCCGCCTTGAGTCGTCTCAGTTCGGCCAGATACCAGTCAAACAGCCTCTCTTTGGGCACCCTGGGGATGGACAGAAAACCGTAGAAGGCCGGCCTGACCTTCTTCCTGAACAGGTCTGCGGCACGACGGATGTGGTCGCAGTTCTGAGCCAGCACCACCCCATCCAAAAAGTCCAGTTCCCCCCGCAATGCCAGGCTGACGGTGTGGCGCACGAAGGTGCAGATGCGTGCGCTCATATAGGCGTCGCCATCAGCGCTGCTATCACTGCCCGCCCCCCGCAGCCGGTAAGGAAGCAGACCGGCGGCAGTGAAGATCTCCTCCGGAACATAGGAGCAGTAGTACCCCATCACCCTTCTTCCCTCTCCCATCCATTCGTCAAGATAGGCATTCCTGGGCTTCTGGATGGCGCTGTGCATTATGCCCAGGATTTCGTTCTTGCTCATGGCTTCATCCTCCTCAGGGCCGCATGCGGGGGCCGGCGAGTCTCTATCTCACAAAGGCAGGTCGTAGTATGCCCGGCACACATCGAAGCGCCCCAGTTGAGCCCCGCCCAGCCATAGCTGGATGATCTTGCAGTCGCGCCAGTATTTCTCCAGGTGGCACTCTCTCACATATCCGTAGCTTCCCATCAGCTCCATGGCCCGGTTGGTGACCATCACCGCCACATCTGCCCCGTAGACCTTGGCTATGCTGGCGTAGGAGAGCTGCTCCAGCGAGTAGGCAGCGCCATACTCCTTGGGATGGTCGAAGCGGTACGCCCCTGTCAGGTAGGTCATCCGGGCCGTCTCGATGCCTATGGCCATATCAGCTATCATCGCTGCCGCTATGGAATGGTGGCGGATCGGCTTCCCCGGCTTGCCCACCACCCGGTCACCGGTGAAATCGAGGACCGTTTCAAAAGCACCCTGTGCGTTGCCTACCGACATGGCCGCGCTGGCCAGCCTCCCCACGGCCAGGTTGGCGTGGAAGTACCTGGCATCATCGCCGGGTCCCGAGACGCGGTACTCTTTCGGCACCCGCACGTTCTCCAGGTAGGTCGTGGTGTTCCGATCGGCGGCCATTCCCGCCTTTCGCTCGAAGTTGCCGAACGACAGGCCCTCGGCATCGCCCGGCACGTAGATCAGCGCAATACCTTCGTCTCCCTGGCTGGCGTCGGTGGTGCAGACCATCAGATAAGCATCGGCAATGCCGGAGTTGGAGGCCCAGATCTTCTGGCCGTTCAGGACCCAGTGCTCGCCGTCGAGCTTGGCCGTGGTACGGATCTTGCGGCCCTGCATTCCCGGATTCTCGATGTCACATCCCCCTCCTCCCGACGATCCACCCGGTTCGGTCATATTGAAACACCCTATTCTCAGTTCATCGCCGCAGAATATGGGGCCGAAGTGGTCCAGCACAGCGTCGTTATTGGCCCATACGGCTGGCATGAAGGGCCACAGCGTACATGCCAGAGCCACGGCTATGCCTGAGTCTCCCCGGGCTATTTCCTCCAGGGGCAGACCCAGCGTCACCGCAGAACGGATGTCGGAGCCTCCGTGCCTCTCCGGAAAGATGGCCCTGATGAAACCCAGGTTGGCCAGACCCTGCAGCAGCTCTTTGACAATCGCATGATGCTCGTCATCGTCGATGCGCTCCCGCACGGGCATGATTTCCTGGTCCACAAAATCCCTGGCCAGCTCCCGGAGGATGAGGTCTTCTTCCTTGCAGAGGGATTTCAGCACGCTATGCCTGTACATTCATAGCCTCCCCATTCACACGGTATCCCGATACCTGACGCAAGACAGGCTGAAACTCAAGGCCTGACGACTGGGCCACTGGCCGCTTCGATCGCCTCACAGATCGACTGATTTGGCCCATGTTACGGTAGGCAGAGTCAGAAAGCAAACGAGCGAATTGACAGACCGTATGTCATGATTCATACTATGGTATGAAATTGGTATGAAGAGGTGATGCCATGCCCAAGACTGCCAAAACAACCAAGATAGCCATCAGTCTTCCAGAAGAGGTGCTTGATGCTGTGGAGCGGGAAAGGGAGGAAAGCGGCGAGAGCCGCAGCCAGTTCTTCCGGCGCGCCGTGGAAGCGCTCCTGCGCCGAGAGCGGGAACAGGAGTTGAGCGAACAGTATGTCCGAGCTTACCAGAAGCTGCCAGAGTCGCCAGAGGAGGTCGAGGCCGCCCGCCGGGCTGCCGGCAACATCCTGGCTGAGGAGCCCTGGCAGTGAGAAGAGGCGAGATATGGTGGGCAGAGCTGGGAAAGCCAGCCGGACGGCGGCCCGTAGTGCTCCTATCGCGAAATGAGGCCTATAGCGTCCGCTCCCTGGTCATTGTAGCG
>JAFNFZ010000145.1 GCA_017885485.1 Chloroflexota bacterium | reverse complement strand
AAGACCACGCCCAGAGAGCCTGCTACGCCGCCCTGGCTATACAGAAGGCCATAGCAGCATACGGTGAGCGGGTGAAGAAGGACTGCGGTGTGGAGTTCCGGATAAGGGTCGGCCTTAACTCCGGCCCTGTCATCGTCGGCTCAGTCGGCAATGACCTGAAAATGGACTACACCGCGGTCGGCGATACCGTTAACCTGGCCTCCAGAATGCAGACCGCCGCCGCCCCGGATGCTGTCCTGGTCGCAGCGCCGGCCCATCGCCTGGCCCGCGATTTCTTCAAGTTCCAGCCCCTGGGTAAGATCCAGGTGAAGGGCAAGGAGGAGCCCGTCGAGGTTTTTCAACTCATCGAAGCCGCCGAAGTGGCCACCAGGATAGAGGCCGCCGTCATCAGAGGACTCACCAGGTTCGTCGGACGCAAAAAGGAACTGGCCACCCTCAAGGATGCCTTCGATAAGGCCCACTCCGGCTCCGGCCAGGTAGTCTGTATCGTCGGCGAAGCCGGCGTCGGTAAGTCCCGCCTCTTCCTCGAACTCAGACGCTCCCTCTCCCACCGCGACTTCGCCTACTTCGAAGGCCACTGCCTCCACTACGGCAGCGCCATGCCCTATCTGCCCCTGCTGGATGTCCTCAGGTCATACTTCGGCATCAAGGAAGGGGAGCGCGAATTCCTTACCAAGAAGAGGATGGAGGAGAAGATCGCTCAGCTGGACGGCAATCTCAAGCGCATCCTCCCGCCACTCCATGAGCTGCTGTCTCTCAAGGTCGAGGACGAGTCCTATCTGAAGCTCGACCCGCAGAGAAAGAGGGAGAGGACCTTCGAGGCCATCAGGGACCTCCTTGTCCGGGAGAGCCAGAACCAGCCCCTCATCCTGGTGGTCGAAGACCTCCACTGGATAGACCGCACCTCCGAGGACTTCCTGAAGTATTTCATCGACTGGCTGCCTACCTCCCGCATTCTTCTCCTCCCCCTCTACCGCCCCGAGTACACCCACCAGTGGGGCAGCCGCTCCTGCTACTCCCAGGTCAGGGTGGACGAGCTGCCTCTTAAGTCCAGCGCTGAGCTGGTCAGCTACATCCTGGAGGACGCCGACGTCGCCCCGGAGCTGAGAGACCTGGTCCTCAAGAGGGCCGCCGGCAATCCACTGTTTATGGAGGAGTTTACCCACGCGCTGGTGGAGAACGGCTCCATCCAGAAAAAGGACCACGAGTATTTCCTGGCTACCAAACCCGGCGATATCCATGTTCCCGATACCATCCAGGGCATCATCGCCGCCCGCATGGACCGCCTCGACGATAACCTCAAGCGCATCATGCAGGTGGCCTCGGTGATAGGTAGGGACTTTGCCTACCGTATCCTGCAGACCATCACCGGGATGCAGGAGGAGCTCAAGTCCCACCTGCTCAACCTGCAGGGCCTCGAGTTCATCTACGAGAAGAGCCTGTTCCCTGAGCTGGAATACGTCTTCAAGCATGCTTTGACCCAGGAGGTGGCCTACAACAGCCTGCTCCAGAAGCGGAGAAGAGAGATCCACGAGAGGATCGGGAAGGCTATTGAAGAGATTTATCCCGACAGACTACATGAGTTCTATGAGGCCCTGGCTCACCACTACTCCATGAGTGAGAGCCGGGAGAAGGCCTTCCACTATCTGAGGCTTTCAGGGCAGAAGGCAGCACTGAGCTTCTCCCTCTGGGAATCCCTGGGCTACTACAAACAGGCCCTCAGCGAACTCGACAAGCTGCCGCCCACGGAGCAGAACAGAAGGTCCGCCGTTGAGGTTCGCCTTCTGATGGATTTCCCCATGTTCGGCCTCGGTTTCCCCGGCGATTCCGTGGAGATCTTGCAGGAGGGGGAGCGACTGTCCAGAGAGCTCGGTGACGAGAAGAGTCTGGCCAACTTCCAGACCATCCTGAGTTGCTGCTTCTCAGCCAAGGGCCGGGCCTCCGAAGGCCTGAGTTGTGCCGAGAAGGCGCTCAAACGAGCGGAGGAAGTGCAGGATATTGACCTGATGGTAGCCAGTTCATTCGAGGCATGTGTCTGTGCTTTGGACCTTGGCCAGTACCGCATGGTTGTTGAGGTGGCTCCCAACGCGATTTCCGTGCTTGAGGAAGCCCACAGGGAGTCTGATTTCTTCGGACGACCATTCAACACCTATTCTGCCCTTCTTGGAGTTCATGGCATGGCATCTGGATTTCAGGGGCATTTCAAGGAAGGGGCAGACCTGTGTGAAAGGGCTGTCCGCTTTGCCCGCGGTATCGAGCACCCCTACAGCATAGCCATGGCGGAGATGAGCTACGGTGGCGCTGTCCTCATGAAGGCGGACGGAAGGCGCGCTCTCGCGCACCTCGAGGAAGCGCTCAAGTATTGTGAGGCAACCCATTTCGTCCATATCATGGGAAGCACCTACAGCATGCTGGGAATCGCCTGTGTCTATGCGGGGGATATGGAGAAGGCCCGGAGATACCTGGAGAGGGCCATCGAGATCCACACCGAGGCGGCAATTCCTTCCAACCTGGCTGCGGCGTATATGGGCCTGGCTATGGTGCATTTCTTCTCGGGCGATCTCAAGAATGCCCAGAATAGTGCTGAGGAGGCCGTGAAGTTGGCCCAGAGGAACGGAGAGAGGGCAATGGAAGGTCTTTCAGGAAGCATTCTGGGCGCGGTGCTGAGTGCGGCAGATACCTCACAGCGCGCAGAAGCAGAGGATCATTTGCTCCGGGGAATCGAAATCGCGGAGGAACTCGGAGCCAGGCCAAACTCCTGCACAGGCCGTTTGTTCCTTGGACAACACTACGCCAACAGCGGTCAGCGAGAGAAGGCCTTGGAACACCTGACGGCGGCCCAGGCGATGGCCGAGGAGATGGGCATGGATTTCTCGCTTGCCACGGCTCGGGATGCCATCAGCAAGCTAGAACAGTGATGGCAGCGAGATAGTCCAGCGCCTTGAGGTTTGAGAAGATGGAAGACGCGACGTTTCTAGCCCGGGTTCCCCTGTTTGCCTCGCTGAAGCCCGAACACCTGGCCGAGCTGGCCGGGAAGCTGCGAGTCCGCAACTACCGCCGTGGCGAGGTCATCTTCCACCAGGATGACCCGGGTATTGACCTGCATATCATCAAGAGCGGTCAGGTCAAGATTGCCGCCTCATCACTCGAGGGGGAGGAGATCATTATGGCTCTGCTGACGGCCGGTGACTCCTTCGGTGAGATCGCCCTGCTGGACGGAGAACCCCGCTCTGCCAGTGCCGTTGCCATGGAGGCTACTCAGACGCTGACATTGAATCGCACCGACTTTCTGGACACCATGACCGGGAATGCCGAAATGGTCAGGGCCATCCTGGCGACGGTGGCCGCCGGCTGGCGGAAGGCCAGCCATCTGCTGCAGGATGCCATGTTCCTCGACCTGCCGGCGCGATTGGCCAAGCGCCTGCTGGAACTGGCT
>JAFNFZ010000144.1 GCA_017885485.1 Chloroflexota bacterium | reverse complement strand
AAGTGAACAAGGACAGTCCGGGCCTGACAAAGGACGACAGCGGCCAACCGAGGCTTGGCGGCCGTCGCTCCAACATACAGATAATCGCCGATATGCTCAAAGTGGGTGAGAAGGGTGCCGGCAAGACGGAGATTATGTACAGCGCCAATATGAGCTATACCCAGATCCAGAAGTACCTCGGCTTCCTCATAAACCATGGCTTCATTGACCGCGTATCTGTCGGCAACCCACACGTGCATTATCAGGTCACCCCAAAAGGGGCGAAGCTGCTGGAGAACATAGGTATCATCACCGAACTGCTCGGTTTCCAGGACGAGTATGAAGCTTGACCTGGCTGTCCCACGATCATGCAGGAACTCAGGGAACATCGAAGGTGAAAGGAGATCGCCAAGTGTCCGAAAGAAGAATACTGATAGTGGATGCAGCCCTCATCGAAAGGATAGATTCCAATCGCAACGACATGAGCCGCACAGAGTTCCTTGACTTCCTGATGGACAGCTATCTGAGGAAGGAAAGCAGAGCCGACGAGGCCCCACACCACGGCGAGGCTCACCAGGGCCGCGAAGAAGTGAAGGACCTGCTCAAATCCCTCATTGCAGACAGCCACAGAAAAGAGAGCAAGCCAGAGGACTTCGTCACCAGGGAAGAGCTACAGCAACTCCATGACGGGATAAGGGATCTCCTGCGGAGTTTCCTTGACTTCTTCGTGACCTATGGTCTGGAGATAGGCCGGCAGCCCCAGGACAACGAATTCCAGCAGTTGACCCAGAAGCTGCAGGCCCTCGATCGTTCCATGAAAAGGAAGTAGAGGCCGGGCAACCGGCCTCAAATAGTGCCGTTGCCACCCCCGGTGTACCACTCCTCTCTTCTGCGGCCTGGCGACACTATCCACTCCTCCGAGCCAGCCCTCCTAGAACTATCTTCTAGAACGTAATCACTTCCCAGTTCCCCTCGGCACGTCCCATAATAGCCACACGTGTACAACGCTACACATGCCTTAAAGGGGAATGCCTCCGACTCCATTGGGAAGGAGTGGGAGGAGGGAGGTGTACCATGGCCAGACCCATTGATCTCCTGCGTCAGGACAAAAAGGATGAACTGTGGCAGATGTGCTGCGGCTTCATCGATCTCTCCATGGAGCAGTTCATGGCAATACAGCGGAGACTGCTCCTGGAACAAATCGAGCTGCTGAACAACTCTTCCCTGGGCCGGAAGGTAATGCGCGGGGCCTTGCCCCAGAGCATCGAGGAATTTCGAAAGCAGGTGCCCCTGACCACCTATGCCGACTACTGTCCCGAACTCCAGGAACGCCACGAACACGTATTGCCGGCCAAACCGGCCCGCTGGATAAGAACTTCAGGTTACAGCGGCACCTACGACACCAAATGGGTGCCCTGGTCCGAGTCGTTCGACTCTGAATGCCGGAGGGCCACTTCATCCTGCGCCCTCTTCGCCATGTCGCGCTCCCGCGGGGATATCTCTCAGCTTACCGAGCATTGGAAGGTCCTCTACACTGTGGGCGGACCGGAGTATGCCAGCGGCGCGTTTGGTGACCTCCTCCAGCAAGCGTTCAATTTCGACTTCCTGCCATCCAACCCCGACGGCCTGATGTTCACCGAGAAGATAAAGGCCGGCTTCGCCCAGGCCCTCTACGAGGGACTGGATGCCTTCGGCGGCCTCCCTTCCGTGCTGGTGGCCGTGGGAGAGCAGATGAAGCAACAGTCCAGCAAACCCGACCCTGCCTTTCTCCTGGCCCACCCCAAAGCCATGCTCCGGCTGTTGAAGGGAGTGGCCAAGAGCAAACTGGCCGGCCGCCCCATGCTCCCCAGAGACCTCTGGGACATCAAAGCCATCCTCGGGGGGGGGACTGACTCGGCCGTCTTCAAGAAGAGGGTCGAGGATATGTGGGGCAGGCGTCCCCTGGAGCTGTATGCCGGCACCGAAGGAGGCCTCTACGCCACCCAGACGTGGGACTATGAAGGCATGACCTTTGTCCCCAGCCTCAACTTCTTTGAGTTCATCTCCGAACGAGAGCATCTCAAATGGCAGATCAACCCGGCCTATCAGCCGAAGACGGTGCTGCTGGACGAGGTCAAGCCCGATCAAAACTACGAGATCGTCATCACCAACCTCCACGGCGGCGCCCTGGTGCGATTCAGGCTGGGCGACATGATCAGCATAACCTCACTGCGCAACGACAACCTGAACATCGATCTGCCCCAGATGGTCTTCTACGGTCGAGCCGACTACATCGTTGACATCGCCGGCCTGGGCAGACTCACGGAAAGAATAATCTGGGAGGCCATCGAGAACACCGGCGTCTCCTACGTCGAGTGGACCGCGCGGAAGGAAGTCAAAGACGGCAAGGCCGTGCTCCATGTTTACATCGAGCCCCGCCAGAAGGACGGGCTGGTCGAGCCAGACATAAGCACGGCGATAGGGCGGGAGCTGGCCAGGCTGGAAGGCCAGTACCATCACAATCCCTACAACATCTATGACAGCGCCATCGATGCTGTTCCCACCACCAATGCCAGCCAGATCGAGACCACCCTGCTTCCACAGGGGGCCTTTGCTGCATACATAGCCAGGCGACAGGCAGAGGGGGCGGACCTCGGCCACCTCAAGCCACCACACGTCAACCCCTCGGACAGAGCGCTATCAGGGCTCATGACCATAGAGGCACCGGCAAAGGTGCTGGAGGCGGCGACCACATCCAGATAACCACATAGCGCCATTCTGTTCTGACCAGGCAAGGGGGAGGGGCGGCCGTGCGAGACCAGCCGCCCTCTTGCTTTTTGTGGTCGAAGTAGCCCCCCTAACGTACGATCCAGTTAGCTCACTATTACTATCCATTTGGGTCTTCTCAAAGCCATCACGCGGTGACAGAATCTACCCGTAAGCCAGAACGCCATCGCGGGGAGCAGTCTCCTCGATAGCCAGTACATGTTCAAAGGGTAGAAGGCTGTTGCTGCCATGGAAAGCCATATGATCATCCCTCTCCTTGCCACCGCAGTGTACATGGTTCCGCTGGCGGTGCTGCTTCTGAACCGGCCATGGCCAAGGCAGGGCTCCCTCTTCCTGCTCTATCTCATCCCTGCCGGGCTCTACAGCCTGGCCGACTTCCTCTTTCGAGTCGATGCCTTCCCCAACCGCGAACTGGTCATGGTCAAGATCATCATCTGCCTGGCCATCTGGATGGTGGTACAGTTCCACTGCATTCTGCGCTCCTATGCCACAAACAGGCTCGACAGGACAGCCGCCCTGGCCTATCTCGCCCTGGGCGCTACCATCATCCTCTCAGTCGTGGACTACCTGCCCCGGCAAGTAGAGGTCACACCCGAATCCGTGACTGTCAAGTACGGCGTTTGGATGATCCCCGTTGTTGTCTGCGTCCTGGCCTTCATACTTCACGACCTTTACCTGCTCCGGCGCAGATTCAACTCTTCGGCCCAGGTGACAGAGCGCAACCAACTGACCTACCTCTTTGTGGCCACCCTGGTCGGCTCCGTGTTTATGCTCAGCTCGATCACTCCTGGCGGCACAAGATTCGCCACTGGCCATATCGGCAACCTGGCTGTGGCGCTGATCATCGTCTATGCCATGGCGGCCCACAGACTCATGGATATCGGGGCAGCACTCCGCCGCGTACTGGTCTATTTCTGGCTGACCATTATCATCGGCGTAACCTATGGAGTGCTCTACTGGCTGGCCTCCATCGCCTTTGACTTCCAGTGGGAAACCAAAACGATCACGGCCAGCATCGCTGTTGCCTTCATGTCTGTCATCTTCGTCTACATGGTGCACAGCTTCCTTCGAGAGGCTGTGGAAGGGGTCTTTGTGGGCAGAAAGGCCAACTACCGCCAGCAACTGACGGAATTCATCCGCAGCACATACGGCATCACCGATCTTGACGCATTTGGCAATGAGCTCCTGACCCTGATCTGCCGATCCACAGAATGCCAGCAGGCGTGGCTGATGGTGCCCTCTCTCGAAAGGGGCGGATTTGAAACGCGTGCCAGCCACTCACTGGATGACAGTGAGGCGCCACTACTCATCCGGATCAGGGAAGACAGCCCCATACACATCCGTCTCAAACGACAGGCCGATCCATTGTCAAAGATGGACCTGCAGGTCCTGCCCGAGTTCGCCTCCCTGTGGGATGAAGAAAGACGGGAAATTGACGCGGCCAGGATCGACATGTTCTTCCCGATCATGAACGAGGAGAGTCTGGCAGGCATACTGGCTCTCAGCCCAAAGCGAAGAGGAGCAATACTGGCCCTGGAAGAAATCGATCTGATCCTCTCAGCACTCAAGCGCTTTGGCGCCGCCATTCAGAAGGAGTCCATGCGCGAAGAGCTGCAGGCCAAAGAAGAGGAACTGGTAATCTTCAACAAGCTGATCACTATTCTGAGCTCCAGCATGGACATTCAGGAGGCTTTCGACCGCTTCACAGAGGAACTGCAGAACGTCGCACCTGTCGACTGGGCTACAATCGCCCTGGCCGAGGACAAGGAACTCTGCTTTCTGGCGCTGTCCAGCAGTTCGGCGTCACCATGGCAGATCCAGGAGAGAATCCCTCTCGCCGGAACTGGCGCGGAATGGGTCATGACACACCACAAGAGTCTCCACGAAGCTGACCTGACCAAACAAAGCCGATTCAACACCGCCGAGAAACACATCAAGCAGGGCATCCGGTCCATCGTCTACCTGCCCTTGATCTCAGGTGGCCGGGGCATCGGCTCGCTGACCGTGGCCAGCCGCCAACCCGGAGCCTACAACATAAGGCAGGTGAAACTGCTGGAACAACTGGCTTCACACATCACCACGCCTATCGAAAACTCGCAGCTCTACCACCAGGCCAAAGAGAAGGCCCGCGTGGACGAACTCACCACTCTGTTCAACCGTCGCCACTTTGACGAAAGGCTGAAGGAGGAGATCACCCGGCAGGCCCGCTATGGAGGCACTTTCTCGCTGCTCATGCTCGACCT
>JAFNFZ010000143.1 GCA_017885485.1 Chloroflexota bacterium | reverse complement strand
GCTCGCTCCTGCATGCCGGTCAACCCGAGCTTGCCGTCTCTGGTCAAGTCACCAACTGAACTGGGCACGGCAAAGCCTTTGCCGTTGTCCTTGACGATCATCACTACTCTGGATTCCTGGAAATCCACACAGACCTCAGCTTCCGTTGCCTGGGAATGCCTCCACACATTCCTCAGGGCCTCCTGAGCAATGCGGAATAGTGTCAGTTCTACATCTTGAGGGAGGCGTCGTCCGACGCCGACCACACTGACTTTCACACCTACGCCCGAGTACCGGGACACATCGTTTGCCAGCCATTCCAGCCCTGCCAGCAGGCCCAGACGGTCCAGGGTGGAGGGTCTCAGATCCTGAGTCAAACGCCTTACTCCATCCATAATGCCAGTGGTCTGCTGTCGCAAGCTCTCCAGGAGAAGCCTCTTCTCCTCCGGCATGCCCCTGCCCGCGGATGCAGCGTCCTCCAGTTGGCGCGAAAGTACCACCAGCGCCTGTATGGTGTCGTCGTGAAGCTCGCGGGCAATGCGCTTTCTCTCCTCTTCTTGGGCCCTGGTCACCTGGCTCAGGTAGAGGCGCAGGTTCTCCTTCAGTCGCATGTCCTCGGTCACATCTCTGGCAATGTTGTGGAAGCCAATGACCTTTGCACCTTCCGAAACGGCGCTCGTCGTTAACTTCAATACCGCCTCCGTGCCATCTCTGCGCACAATGCGCTGCTCATACGGCTGCTCCATAGGCTCGTTGGCCACTAGTTTGCCCTTGACCTCCCTGGCACGACCCAAGCTTTCCTGAGACAGGAATTCCTTGACATTCATTCTCATCAACTCTTCAACGCTGTACCCAGTGACTTTCTCAGAGGCCTTGTTGGCAACCATGTAGTTCCCTTCAAGATCATGAACCCAGATGGCATCGTAGGCATTTTCGAAGAGGCCTCTATAGTTCCTCTCCGAGACAGCCAGTTTCTGTGTCGTCAAACGCTCCATTTCATAGAGGCGCGCATTGTCGGCGGCAACGCCAATCTGGTTTGCAATCGCAGTGAGCAACTCCACATCATCCTTGGGAAATCGCCTCATGCTCCGTGTGGCCACATAGAGGGTGCCGGCCACTCTTCCCTTGACCTTCATGGGCACAACAAGCTGCGACCGCAGCCCCTCATGCCTGACCGCCTGTCTGGCTATGTCATAGCGCTGAAAAGCGTCCTCGACAAGCATCAGTTCACCCGTCTCAGAGATATTCTCTTGAAAGCCGGGGCTTATCTTCATCCTGCCAACAGCCTGGACGAATTCCCTCGATGCCCCGTGGTGAGCAGATACCACCAGCTCACCGACTTCCTCATCCACAAGGGCTATCATGGCAACATCAACCTTCATCACCTCCACAACATTGCCCACCGCCCTGTTCAACACATCATCAAGCTGCCGTGATTCCGAGAGGATGGCAGCAGTCTGATTCAAAGCAGCCAACTTCCTCTCGTTCTCCTTTATCACCTGGAGCTGCAACTGGAGTCTCTTCTCCGCCATTTCAAGCTGCGTGCGGCGGTTGTGCTCCTCCCTCAGAGACTTGAACGACAGACCGACGACCATGCCTATCGTGAACACAGCAATGCTCTCGAGCACCGCGTCCGTGGGATGTTCCGAGATGAAAACCGCCTGAGGCAACATGCAGGCGAGCGCCACCACAGAGGTTATCACCACACCCCGCTGGCCAAACAGAAACCCGGACCAGACTATGGGTGCCAGATAGAGGATTCTCTCGAAGGAATGACGATCAAGGCTTATGTCTACCAGCAGACTATCGAGCCATTGCGGGTAGCTAATCGTCTCCCGACAATACACAATGGTGATCAGGGTCAGCAGAACGACTATGAGCCAGAACCCGGGCCTTCTGACTACCCCCGCCAACTGTCTTCTCAAAGGTGTCCTCGCACCCTATTCCACAACGCCACACCCAAACCACGCAGAACGCCACTCAGTGTATATCGTTCAGCGTGACCCACTCTTCTTTCAGTGCGCGCACCACGGCCTCGGTCCGCGAACTGACCTGTAACTTGTTGAATATGTGCCCCAGGTGCCCCTGCACCGTACGTACGCTCAGACATAGTTCCTGCGCTATGTCAGCATTGCTCAGGCCACGGGTGGCCAGTCTCAGTATCTCCTTCTCCCGCTCACTCAGCATCTCTGCCGATTTGGCTGGGCCCGTCTTGCTCCCGCCAGCCACAAAGCGGTTCAACACCTTCCTCGCCACCGCAGGATGCAGCACAGACTCCCCACCATGTATTGCCCGTACCGCATCAACGACCTCGCGGCTGCGCACACTCTTCAACAAGTATCCTGCCGCACCCGCCTCCAGCAGAGCGAAGACAAACTGATCATCATCGTATGCCGATAGGATCAGTATGCTCACAGAAGGGCAACTCTTCTTGATCTGCTTGGTCGCCTCTATGCCATCAAGCTTCGGCATCGATATGTCCATTATGGCCACGTCAGGCTTCATCTCCTGAGCAAGCCGTACAGCCTCCTCGCCATCACCAGCTTCACCAACAACCTCGATGTCCCTCTCCCGCTCGAACATTCTCCTCATCCCCTCCCTCACCATCGCATGGTCATCCGCTATCAGGACTCGTATCGTGCTCATGCCACCCCCTCGTAGCTGACGTAGATTATAGCACAGGGCATGCGTGACTGCTC
>JAFNFZ010000142.1 GCA_017885485.1 Chloroflexota bacterium | reverse complement strand
AGGTCGGCCTGGCTCAAGCTCTACTATCCCTGCGAGTACTACTGCGCCCTGCTCAACTGCCAGCCGATGGGTTTCTACTCGCCGGAGGTCATTGTCAACCATGCCAAACGGAAGGGTATCGTGGTGCTGCCCGTTGACATCAACCTCAGCCGGGCCAGATGCACGGTGGAAGGAGGCAAGATCAGGCTGGGTTTCCGGTATGTGAAGGCGGTGGGTGAAAAGGCTTGGCAGAAGATAGAAGAAGAGCGAAAACGGGGGCCCTACACGTCCCTGGACGACTTCTATATCCGAACCAGGCTGGAACGGGAAGCAGTAGAGAACCTTATCACAGTGGGTGCCTTTGATTCTTTCGGTGTACCCAGGCGGCAGCTACTCTGGCATCTGAGGATGCTGATGCAGCAGCGGTCGGATACTGTGCCGCTTCAGTTGCCAGTCTCCGGTGTACAACTGCCTGATATGACACTGGAGGACGAGTTGGCCGGGGACTACCAACTTCAAGGACTGTCAGCCAAGCATCATCCCATGGAGGTATTCCGGCATCAGGTTGCAGGGGATGGGATACTCCAGAGCTCTGACCTGAATCGAGCTCGAACAGGCATGAAAGTGCGAGTGGCCGGATGCGTGATCTGCAGGCAGGCACCGGGGACAGCCAAGGGGCATGTGTTCATTACTTTGGAGGATGAGCGGGGTCTAATCAACGTTATTCTCCGCCCACGAGTGTATGAGAAATACCGGCAGATCGCCAGACTGGAGCCAGTGATCATAGTGGAAGGAATATTTCAAAGGCATAGCGGAGTGGTCAATGTGATAGCGGAGCACCTGCGACCCATCCCGCACCACCAGGAGGCGTTGCCTCAACCGATGCCAGTGGCCAGGGTCAGGAACTTCGCCTGAAATACTCTAACACAAAGAGCTACCCGTGCCGTTGTGCTAGAATAGCCTCGAGATTCCGGTCAACAGGCCAGAGCATGGGCGCAATCTTAGTCGGCACCTCTTCCTGGACGGATCCTACGCTGATCCGCTCCGGGCGCTTCTATCCTGCCTTCGCCAAATCGGCGGAGGCCCGCCTTCAGTTCTATGCCAGCCAGTTCCCGTTGGTTGAGGTAGACAGCACCTACTACGCCATGGCCAACGAAGCCACCGCCAAGCTCTGGGTGCAGCGAACGGGTGGGGATTTCACCTTTGACATCAAGACCTTCCGGTTGTTCACTCTCCATCCGACGCCCCTGGCCGCATTGCCGAGAGACGTCAGGGAGGCATTGCCGAAAGATGTGGCACAAAAGAAGAATATCTACCAGAAAGACATGCCTTCCGAACTGGTGAGTGAGCTGTGGACCAGGTTTGAACGTGCCCTTCTGCCGCTGGACAGCGCTGGCAAGCTTGGAGTCGTCCTTTTTCAGTTCCCACCCTGGTTCTACCCCGGGAATGAGCAGCGGGAATACATCCAGTCCTGTCAGGCCAGACTGCCGCAGTACAGGATAGCCGTGGAGTTCCGCCACAGTTCATGGGCAAATGAAAAGAACAGAGAGCGGACGCTCAGCTTTCTCAGAGACAACAACCTGCCCTTGGTCTGCGTGGATGAGCCACAAGGATTCAAATCGAGCATGCCTCCCATCACCGAGGCAACTTCTGACGTCTCTCTGGTGCGCTTCCACGGTCGCAATCGGGAGACGTGGGAGAAGCAGGGGATTGGACCGGCAGAGCGGTTCAACTACCTCTATTCGGAAGAAGAGCTTCGTGAATGGCTACCGAAAATCAGGGATCTTGCCGAGAAGACGAAGCAATGCCACGTTCTCTTCAACAATTGCTACGAAGACAAGGCAGTCACCAATGCAAAGAAGATCGCTCTCATGCTAAATTGAGCGGACACTTTTCGGCCGTGCCCTGCGCTGGACCGATCTCTCGCCTTTCTCCAGTGGCTGTGCGGTCCAGTTCAGGGGACTCGGACTCCATCCGGGTGTTTCAGTTGGCAAAGCATCTCCAGTACGGCTTCAGCCTGTCTTTGGCCGCCTTCACTATCTCTCTCGTTTCCGCCAGCCTGTGATCCACCCTGAGAGAAAAGAAGAAGGGCTCCACGAGTTCGAGGTCGAGGCCGGCTGGTCCGGTCACCAGGGCGAGCCATCCCAAGGGCAGGACAGCCTGGTTGTATCCACTGCCGACGAGATCAACCAGCTTCCCACCACATACCGCTTTCGCCACTTCCCCCACTTTGGTCCCCACCGTCTTCAGGCCTTTCAGAGTCAGTCCCAAATCAGTCAGCTCATCGGCAAAGTGAGGGTCAGATCCTCCATTTCTGATGATGATCTCCGGTGCAAATTCCTCTGCTAAGGGGAAGAGTAGCTCGTCCAATACGCATTCGTAGGCATCATCCGAGGCTCCCGGGGGCAAGGGTACGTTGACGGTGAACCCTGTGCCTTTGCCCTCGCCTATTTCTTCGGCGAAGCCGGTGCCCGGATACAGAGTCCGTGGGTCCTGATGAATGTCTACGAACAGCACCCTCGGATCCTCATAGAACGTCTGGCAAGTCCCATCGCCAGCATGAGCATCGGTGTCGACGATCATAACCCTCTTCGCCCCCTGGTTCTCCATCAGGCTCCTGACGCATATTGCCACATCGTTGTAGATGCAGAATCCGGCCCCACAATTCCTTCTGGCATGATGTAGTCCGCCGCCAACTCCTACGGCATGGGGCGATCTGCCTTCCCAGGACATTTCAGCCGCTGTCAGGGTGGCTCCCACGATCAGCCTGGCGGCCTTCTCCAAGCCGGGCTGCAGAGGGGTATCCGGGCTGAGGAATTCCCGGCCGGGCGACCAAAGCCCTCCGGATTCTGCTCTCAAGAACTGAATGTAGTTGCTGTCATGGATAAGAAGCAGCTCCTCGTCACTCGCATACCTCGGCTCGACCACCTCGAACTCAGCGCTGTCGATCCTCTGTCTCAGCAGGTTCATGAATCGGGCATACCTGTCACTTCTGAAGGGATGCCCGGGGCCGAAATCATAGCCCTTCATCTGATCGCTATATGCGATAGCCAGGGTCATATCGTTGACTGCCTGCTTTGAGTTTGACTCGGACTAGGATGCCCTCTGATGACTCCTGGAGAAGGCCGATTAGAAGCCGACGGCCCGAGGTGGACTGGCCATCCATCGGGCCCCGTTCATATGCGTGCAAAGTTGCGATACCTGAGGCAAT
>JAFNFZ010000141.1 GCA_017885485.1 Chloroflexota bacterium | reverse complement strand
CCAGCCATTTGGTGACCTCAGGGTGGGTATGGGTGCCGTAGTTGTCGACGATAAGGTGGAGCTCTAAGTCCTTACGAGTTTGGCGATTGATGGTGCGCAGGAATTTCAGGAACTCCTGATGGCGATGTCGTGGCAGGCACTGGCCAATCACCCTCCCGTCCAGAGTGTTCAATGCAGCGAACAAGGTGGTGGTTCCGTTGCGTTTGTAGTCATGAGTCATGGTTCCCGCTCTACCAGGTTTCATCGGCAGGCCAGGCTGGGTGCGGTCGAGAGCTTGAATCTGACTCTTCTCATCCACGCTCAACACGAGGGCATGTTCCGGAGGATTGAGATAAAGCCCCACTATGTCTTGAAGCTTCTCCACAAAACGAGGGTCTCGACTCAGCTTGAAGGTGCGAACTCGGTGTGGCTTCAGTCCATGGGCTTTCCAGATGCGCTGGATACTGGCTGGACTCAGACCTATCACCCTCGCCAGGCTTCGCGTGCTCCACTGCGTGGCACATGACGGCTTCTCCTGCAGCGTCCGGTGTACCACCTCACGCACCTTGGCTTCCTCAATCCTCCTCTTGCGTCCCGGTCGACTCCGGTCCTTGAGCAAACCGGCCACCCCGTCAGTCTCATACCGATTGCGCCACCGGCTGATCGTCGGAGTACTCGTGCCCAGCTGCCGCATGATCTGTCCCGTGGGTACACCATCCGCACTGAGCAACACGATGCGCACCCTGAGAGCCACCTTCTGCGGTGTATCCCCATCCCGTATCACTCGGCTCAAATGTACCCGGTCCTCCTCATTTACAACTATTCTTCTGCTGCTTCTCATGACCAGCAGAATACCATAACTAACGATATTTAGGAAGCACCACACTAGATGTGTCCTCCAGGCAATGTCTTCAAGCACCCAATAGTTCCTGTCATCCGTTGCCATAGTATCCGATTTACAGAGCGTTGAATGATAGCGTCGGCTACGAATCGCTGGAGTGCGCCTGACAGTGACGCCCTTTTGGCATTACTTCGGCTGTGGTCGAAGACTCTGACGATTCACAGTATGGGAATGTTAGGGATAAGGGGGTCTAGCTGCGCTCCCACCCAATGATTCTGTAAGGTCCCAGACTCCAGGACACCAGCCGGCAGTGCTCTCAAGGTTCGTTCTGCACTGCCCGCCTTCTTTGTCAGCCTTGGTCATGTTATGTGATACTTGCATAGACGTCCTGCTCAAGGGACTCCGCCAGTCTAATTAACACAGGCGATGGCTGACAATCTCGACATCAAGCATACCTCCGGTCTTTCTGAAGCGGAGGCGGCCAGTAGGCTGAAGGAGCACGGATACAATGAACTGCCTTCAGCCAGGAAGCGCCGTACCGTTTTTGCCATTGCTTCTGAGGTTGCCCGTGAGCCAATGTTCTTGCTCCTCATAGCGTGCGGGACAATCTATCTGGTGGTTGGTGAGTGGAAGGAGGCCCTAGCCCTTTTGAGTTTCGTCTTCGTTATCATGGGCATAACCCTCTACCAGGAACGGAAGACGGAACGTACGCTTGAAGCATTAAGAGACCTATCCAGCCCTCGTGCACTGGTCATCCGGGATGGAGTGCAGAAAAGAATTGCGGGGCGTGAGGTTGTTCCCGGAGACATCCTGGTCCTTGCAGAGGGCGACCGTGTGCCAGCCGATTCACAGGTACTCTCGTGCACAAACCTGCTGGTTGATGAGTCTTTGTTGACCGGCGAGTCACTGCCGGTGCGAAAAGTAGCTTGCCCCGGTGCTGCCGAAGCAGTCCGCCCCGGCGGCGACGATCTGCCATTCGTGTTCTCCGGCACTCTGGTAGTGAGCGGTCAGGGTATCGCTCAGGCACAGAGAACCGGGCCGCAGAGCGAAATCGGCAAGATAGGGAAAAGCCTGCAGACCGTCGAGGCAGAGAAGACACCGCTGCAGAAGGAAACCAGACGGCTAGTTATCAGGCTGGCGGTTGTCGGCTTATCCGTTAGCGCGATTGTGGTCATAGTCTATGGACTCACCAGAGGCGGCTGGGTCGATGCTCTTCTGGCCGGCATTACCCTAGGCATGGCCGTATTGCCAGAGGAATTCCCGGTCGTGCTTACCCTCTTCCTGGCCCTGGGCGCATGGCGTATCTCAAAAGTGCGGGTCCTCACCCGCCAGGCACCAACCATTGAGACCATGGGTTCCACCACAGTGCTTTGTGTCGACAAGACCGGGACGCTGACCATGAACCGTATGTCAGCGGCCAAGACTTGCGTCCATGGGCAGTTCTACGATCTGAGGAGACAGACGACAGATCAGTTACCCGAAGCCTTGCATGAGATCATCGAATTCAGCATACTGGCCAGCGAACTAGACCCATTTGACCCGATGGAAAAGGCTTTCAAAGAGCTAGGTGAACGCTGCCTGAACCACACAGATCACATCCATCGAGACTGGAGTCTGATGGGCGAGTATGAGCTGTCGCAGAAGCTGCTGGCGCTATCCCACGTCTGGAAATCGCCGTCTGGTGC
>JAFNFZ010000140.1:2656-8682 GCA_017885485.1 Chloroflexota bacterium | reverse complement strand
CATCCTTGACTGTCCCAGCCTGGCTCCGGGCAACCGCAATCTTGGCAGCGAGGCCGGGGCTGCCAATGACTACCTCTGCTCCGCAGTCCTGGTAGATATAGGCGGTTTCCTGTTCGCTAATGAGGTAGTTCACCGGCACGGCAACAGCCCCTATCTTCCACACGGCCTGGAAGCTCTGGAAGATCTCGGGGCAGTTGGGCGTATTGATGACTACCCTGTCTCCTCTCCTCACGCCCAGGTTTCGGAGGGCATTGGCCAGCTTTCTGGCTGCTCGATCCATGGCCACATTGGTCCACTCCTGATTCTCAAATACGAGGCTAGTGTGCTCCCCGAAACGGCGGATCTCATTCTCTGCAAGTTCTGCGACGTTCATCTTCGTCTCACGTGACAATGTGATACACCTTTTCAACCGGGCTGTCAACGGGACGATAGGGTGGCACAATCAAGGTCAGCGGAGAGAGGGCTTCGACCCGGTGGGGCGGAGCTATCTTGAGGGGTGGCGGACGATGGCTGCGCCTTCAATCACGATTGCCGAACCTAGCCCGTCAGCAGGCCTTTTCTATAGGCCCTGATATAGGCCCTGCACGCGGCGTCGTGTCCCATCAACAAGTCCGCTACCGTAACAAGGTTCATCGTCCTGGCATCGAGGGGATTGAGGATGGCGGCGTCCAGCCCGACCGCAGCAGCCATCAACAGGAACGCCCTGTTGACCATAGCACGGTTGGGCAGGCCATAGGAGATGTTGCTCAGTCCGACAACTGTCCTGGCTGATGGGAAGCGGGACTTGATACCCTCTATCGTCCTGAGTGTCACAACAGCCTGGCCTGTATCCACAGAGACGGGAAGCACCAGTGGATCAAAGAGAACCTGTTCCTCTTTGACGCCCATCAGCTGCAGGGCGGACATTATGGAGTCACACGCAGCCAACCGCTCGTCGAGCCGCTTTGGAATAGTCCCCGCTCGCATGGCCAGTGCCACCACCAAGCTTCCATGTTCCGCAGCCAAGGGGCCGATGGACTGCAGCCGGGAGGACTCAGCGTTGACCGAGTTGATGATGATCTTCTCGCCGTGGCATCTATGAAGACCGGCGGCTATGACATCGGGCAGATCGCTGTCAATGGAAAGAGGTTTGTCCGTGACAGATCGCACAACGTCCACCAGCCACTCCATAGCGGCTTCCGGGCTGTACCAGGAACCCTGGGTTGAGCCAGCGTTGACGTCAATGAAGTCAACCCCGGCCTCCGCCTGTCTCCTGGCCAGAGACGCAATGAACTCGCTATCCTTGGCGGCAATCGCTTGCCCCACATTCCTGTTGGAAGCGTTGATGTTCTCTCCGATGACCAGCATGATTGAGTCACCTCTTCATCCGTGGCCGGGGCAGAAGCGGTCAAGGTAGTCAGGCAAAATCCGCTCGATCTCATCCGGGGTGAAGTCACTGGCGCTGATGTAGTCGCGGGCTTCGCTCATTATGCCGGGGATGTTGGCCAACCGGACATACTTCTTGAATCTGTCATCACGCTGCACTCCCACGGACTCTGCCAACAGACTGATGAAGCTGCGAACTTCGAAAGGATACCGAGCTTCCAGTGGTGCAAAGCTCTGGTGGCAGCCGGCGCACAGGGTAGCCATCACCTCGGCTCCGGTGGCTTCGGCCTCAAACATGGGTGCCCGACGCATGGGTTCACTTATCTCAGGATGTACCGAGTTGGTATATCCCCCGCAGCAGAGGGCATCAGCCCTGTTGTGGGCCATCTCCACCAGCTTGACGCCGGGGACAGCCTGTAGGAGGCGACGCGGGGCATCGAACGTGCCAAGGCGGGCCGAATGGCAACTATCGTGCAGGGTGACCAGTCTGTTCACCGTCTTCTTGAACGGGATTCTATCCACGTTCTCCAGCAGGAACTGGGTGATTTCATACGACTGAAAGGGAACAGCGCCAAACCGGGGCAGAGTGCCGACGCACATCACATAGCAGCCGCTGCAGAAGAACACTGCCTTCCTGGGCCGGAAAGCGGCGATAGCCGAGACAAGATCCTCTCCCAGTCTCTGAGCAGCCTTCAGATCGCCCCACAGAGTGCCGGCCATCCCACAGCAGAGATCACCGCCGGCGAGGGTGACGAAATTCACTCCCATGCTGTCCATAATGCCCATCGTTTCCAGCAGAGTATGAGGAATGCCCAGGGGAGCACACCCGGTGAAGAAGACGACTTCTGCAGACTCGGGGTTGGGCGGTGGCCTCTTCATCCAGCGGACATCTGAGGGCTTCACCTGGAGAGCGGACAGGAAGTTGGCAGAGTTATAGCGATGTCTGGGTAGGTGCTGATAGGTGAGGGGTGGCAGGGCCAACCCCGCACCGGCCAACCGGGCGGCGGCCGGTATGAAACCGAGGTAGTAGGGCATCAACCCTTCGGGGCATGCCCTGGCGCAGAGGCCACAACCGCGGTTACAACTGAAGACAACTTCATATGCCTCAGCGCTTGCCTCACCGCCCTTCAGCAGATCGGTGACCTTTGTGATGGCGGCTTTCGGCCCGATGTTTGCTACCTTCGTCAGGGGGAAAACAGGGCAGGCCTCCAGGCAGAGTCCGCAATTGGTGCACCTTTCGGCAAACTGCCTTCCCTTGTATTCGAAGTAGCTGGAAAGATCGCTGTACTTCACTGACTCGGAACCTACTGCCTAGAGGTCACCGAAGACCGTTCTCCCGCTGCGAAAGTGCGGAAAACCTGGTTTGAAAGCCTTGACTCGATGAGCGCCTCGCGTTCGAACTCCTGCTAGCTAAGGTGTCATCGCCAGGACCCTCGACTGGCGGCATTATAGGTTGAAAGGGCTCCTGTCTGCAATGCGTGTGATGCGGTTGCGACGCCCCCCTGATGTCAGCTCTCTGACGTGTTCGGGTGGGATGCTCTTTCACAAAGGATCTAGATCCAAATTCTCTGCCGTGGGCATTACCGGGCAGAAGGACTAAGACCTTTGAACTAACCTGCAATCTATCAAACCGATAGGGCAGGTACAGTCCCAGGGAAGTCAAGACCACCAGCTCACCCACCGGCCGTCTAGAGAACCTCAGGCTGAGTTCCGGCACACCTTGGTGGTCGAATCCTATTCCGGCTACCAGTAACCTGCTATCAACGCGTCGGTCGATGTAGCTTCATTTCTATGGCTGTCGGATCACAGGCAACAGCACAGACTCCACAGCCGAAGCACTTGTCAACATCCACCGCTGCCTTGAGCTTCTTCGCCCGTGGGGTTCTCTTCATCTCAATGGCCTCAAAGAAACACCTTTCCACGCAGTCCTGGCAACCATTGCAGATCTCGGAATCAACTTCCGCCCTCAGATGACTTCTCTCGAGTGTTCGGTCTACGGTGCCGAACTTCAGGCCACCATCGAAATACTGGCAGCAGTCGCTGCAGCAATTGCATATCTCATTCAGGCGCGACGAGAGGGCAAAGGGCCAGGTGTGTACCAGGCCCGCTTCCTCAGCTTTCCCGAAGATGACCATTGCTTCGTCTGCAGAGACCTTTCGCCCGGCCCCTCTGTTGATGGCGTACTCGGCTCCTCGATTGAAAAGGACGCAGTTCGCAACCGTGTGATGGCATCGCCTCAGTGACCGGCGACAGGTACAGGGGACCACAGCGATGACATCTGCACTACTGACGAGGTCGCGCAGGTTTTCCTCCGGCTGAAGTTCCGCGACTGATAGACGGTGGCTGCGCTCAACCGCCTTCCAGGCAGGGACAACCCGCACGCCCTGCACATACGAATCGGCGGGCAAACGCGATACCATCTCCATGAAGGAAAACCACTCGGCTTCGTAGAATGCCTTCCACAGGTCGAGGAGTTCTGTATCAACCCATTTCTCCGAGCTCGATAGATTGGCGTCATGAAACTGGACTATCTCGCGAACTAGGCGCGGGCCCTTGCTCGTTGGGATGATCAGTCCCTTTTCGGTGCATTCCTGGAGTATCCGCTTGATCGTCTCTTCTGGGACGCCTGCTTCTCTGGCCAGAGTGGCGGGTTCGGCTGGCAATTGCACCAGGATTCGGCCTTCCTCCGGAGTGACCAGCTTGCGCATTATCCTGAGCAGGTGCTCCGAATTTGGGTTTGGATAGCTGAGTCTCTCGGCCAGCATAACGTAGACGTCTTTGGCTTCCATGTCGACCTCCTTCAGCAATCGGCTAACCGAACGTGATGCGGTTGCTCGGGGTGTGCGTTGTTGGGTTCTGCCCAGAATAGTACCCGTCAATAGAGGCTGTCAACCCCGAACATAGTTAGAATCAATGAGAAAACAAACGACAGGCAACATCCTATGATGTGCTAGTTGGGCAAGGAGGCGTCGTTTCATATGTAGCAGAAGGAGGGGCCGTGGATCTACCTGTGTTCTCCGTCAAGGGCAAAGTTGCCATTATCACTGGGAGCAGCAAGGGAATAGGCAGGACACTGGCGCTGGGCTTTGCCAGGTCCGGGGCCTCCGTGGTGCTGGCGGCTCGCACCGCAACTGATCTGGAAACCGTGGCTGGCGAAATCAAGGCTCACGGGGGCAGAACCATGGTGATCCCCACCGATGTCACCAGGGAAGCCCAGGTGCGGCAGATGGTGGAGAGGACTGTGAAGGAGTTCGGGCACGTAGACGTACTGGTGAATTGTGCTGGCGGGGGCAGATACGTTCCTCTGGCGGAGATGAGTGAGGAAGCCTGGGACGAGATGCTGGACTGCAATCTCAAAAGTGTCTATCTGTGCTGCCGCGCCGTTGGTAGAGTGATGGTGGCGCAAAGAACCGGTAGCATCATCAATTTCAGCTCAGGTTCGGCGGTAGCACCTGTTCCAAGGCTGGTTCATTATTGTGCTGCCAAGGCCGGCGTGGATCAGTTCACCCGGACTCTGGCCGCGGAGTGGGGTCCCTTCAATGTTCGCGTTAATGCCATTTCGCCTGGCCTGATAAACACCCAGCACAACGTGGATGTAATGGGAGCCTCTGCGGTTGAGCGGTATGCCAAAGCCATCCCCATAGGACGCATTGGGCAACCGGAGGATATCCTCGGACTAGCCATCTTTCTGGCTTCGGAAGCCTCAGCCTTCATCACTGGAGCCGTTATCCCTGTGTCCGGAGGGCCTCAGAGATAGGGAATAACGGCGGACATTTCCATCGGCGAACAACATCGGAAAATGGGTAGGTCTACAGGAGGGGTTCTATGAGTGGCGATCTGACAAAGAAAGTTGAAGCGTTAGAAAGGCGCCTTGGAGTTCTGGACGATGAAAGAGCTATCCTGTCAACACTCAACACCTATGGGCATACGATTGATCACGGTCTGAAAGCTCAGTGGCTGGATTGTTTTGCCGAAGACGCCGTCTACAAGGTACAGGCGTCCGGGGTTGCTCTACCTGAGCTCTTTGGCATAGCACAGCCACCCACAGGACTCAGGGGACGGGTTGCCCTGTCCGCATACATTGCTAAACACAGTAGCGCCCCTGTGCTCTGGCACAAACACTGCCTCAGCGAGCCGATCATCAAATTGGAGGGCGACAGCCAAGCATCGGTGGAAAGCTATTTCGTGCGCCTTGACGAGGATCAGAATGGAGCATACATCCTCGCCTTTGGACGTTACCGTGACCAAATGGTCAAGAGCCCAGATGGGAAATGGCGCTTCAAGCGGCGTATTTGCGAGATAGAAAGCCGACCCGCCAGAAGGTAGCAAAGGCTAGCAGGATGGCCTGAACTTGTGTTGGATGGTGAGGCACCCCCCTTGGTCAATGGCGCAGTTTTGTTATTCATCATGACTGCAATGCACGAAGCCACACTTAGGAAAGAACGAGAGTTGATAGGAGTCAAAGTAGACATACATCCGGGCAGTCGGAAAACTCGATGAGCTCCATACTCTTGTTGCACTAGACAACCGCTACGCCTCTGCACTTCCAGCATGATATATATGGTATCGTCTCACATTGGCAATGGCCTTGGCGCCCCGCTCCATCGAGGGATAGACGGGTATGCCTGCCTCAGATAGCCTGCGTTCGATGTCCAATCGCT
>JAFNFZ010000140.1:0-2644 GCA_017885485.1 Chloroflexota bacterium | reverse complement strand
CCTTTGGCGGGCTCTGACAATCATGTCATTGATCAGATCAGCTACTTCCTTTGTCATCAGGCTCACCAGGGTATCAGCATTTTCACAAACCACCACCATGTCCACACGCCAATCAGCGGCGACCAGCACCAAGGTCTGTTCAAACGCCTGCAAGATGCCAGAGAATTGACTGAGAATTGTACCGCTCCTTTCTTTGGGGTGGTGAAAAGGCGTGACCCTCTCGTGACTGTTATGTGAGCCTTGAGTGATGGAGGTACCCTAACGAGTCAATAGGCCGGAGGCGGGGGAGATGTTTGGATTCATTAACTCGGCCGAAACCAGAGGGGGAAGAAGCCTCGATTCTGTGCCTGGCGTCCCCGCCGGGACTCGAACCCGGAACCTACTGCTTAGAAGGCACGACCGAGTTCTGAGGACGCTGAACAAACTGCCAGTTTCCCAAGCAGCGGAGCTGACCGGTTTAAGCAAATCGTATATCTCTCAGGTCAGGCATGGCAACCGCCCACCTTCACAGAGGTTAATAGACGCTATTCTCCAGTTGCCATGTCACAAGGAACCTGACTTCCGCCATTTCAGCGCCTTCATGGACAGCCGCAGGGCCATGGGTGTCAGTCCGAAGACGCTGATGTTCTACAAATACACGCTCCTGAGATTCGTGGATACGGTGGACTACCTGAGAGCGACCAGGCACCAGATAGAACGGTATCTCCAGGCCATACCTCCCAACAAGAACGGTCTGGGGACAAGACACGCGTCCTACAGAGCACTCAAGACGTTCTACCGCTGGCTGAGTACCGAATACAGTCTGGAGAACCCCATGCAGGGGATGCCAGCGCCCATCCTGGGGAAACCGATTCTTCCAGCGTTCTCACGAGAACAGGTCGAATTCCTGATGGCGTCTGCCGACTGCGACAGGGACAAGGCCATCATTGCCCTGTTCACTGAATCAGGCTTGCGGCTTTCGGAATTGGCCTCTATCAGAGCCTGTGACATCAACTGGCAGGACAAGACTATCAAAAGGGTTATGGCGAAGGGCAGGAAAGCGGCTCTGGCAGCGTTTGGGGGGCTATCTGAAGGCTACCTCATGGCATGGCTGGCCAATTATCAGCCGAATGGCTCATGTATCTGGGGCTTGAATTACTGGGGCATAACCATGATGCTCAAGAGGCTGAGGGAGAAGACTGGCCTCCCGTGCAACCCACACACCTTCCGCAGAACCTTTGCAGTCCTGCTCCGCAAGGCCGGCGTCGACTGCCTGACCATCCGTGACCTCGGACGCTGGGAGAGTGTGAGCATGGTCGAGAGATACACGAGGAGCTTCGGGTTCAGCGATGCAATGCGGTTCTACCGGGGGCCACTGAGCTAAGGCGTGGAGTCTCAGACTACGCCTGCAAGCAATAGAGCTATGACAAGGGCGGCGATGATACCGACAAGCATGCTGACCAAGCAGCTACAGTTACTCGCGCAACTGCTCATGGCGTCAACGAAGTCCCCCATTGTTGACCTCCTGGCCTATTGCTCGGTCTCTTGGTTCGGTCTATTGTACCAGACCGACCTTCGATGCTGCCACCGAACCGACAAACAGAACGGGCCACAGCCAGGCGAGGACGGTAGTCTGAACGGGCTTCGCTGCAACTCCTAACCGTGACCCAGTGAGAGTCTGGGCGAACCGTCCAAAGGCTGTCAAACGAGAGGGGCTGGTCGCAGTGTGGACTGTCTGCCGTAGAGTGTGTAGAATGCTCGCACAAATCGCGTCGGAAATCATCGATGAAAGGAGATGGGTCAATGGCTACTTATTTCCAGTTATGCAGCTGGACGGAACAGGGGGCAAAGAACGTTAAGAATCTCCCAGCCCGAATCAAGGCAGGGAAGCAGGCTGTTGAAGCCGTCGGTGTGAAGATGAAAGGCGTCTACGCAGTGATGGGGCTGGCCCACGCGGATTTGATAGCCATCTTTGACGCGCCTGATGATGAGACGGCAGCCAAGGCAGCTATGACTATCAGTTCGATGGGCTCTGTCCGCACACAGACGGTTCGCGCTTTCACCGAGCAGGAAGTCCAGAAGATAGTGACTTCTCTTCCCTAGCTTGGATACAAGCGGCCTGTGCGGTATCTGGGCGTCTCTCAGAGCCTCACAGATGCGCCCTGTGACCACCTGGGGCCGAAGGGGTAGGATGGGGTAGCCCGAAGGCCTCAGGTCACGGCTACACTTCCGCAGGAAGTCGGTGGAGCCGAGAGGATTCAAACCTCTACCTCCTCCGTGCAAAGGAGGCGCTCTCCCAGTTGAGCTACGGCCCCGCGTAGTGAAGAGAGCCGATTATTTCATCAGAACGGGGATTGTGTGACCCCCGTTCTTGCCGTTCTTCAAGGGAACGCTGAAGCTCCAGGAGGCGACGAGTGGACTCGAACCACTGCATAGAGCCTTGCGGACTCTTGCCTTACCTCTTGGCTACGTCGCCTCAGTTGTGCTGGGAATAACCCAGTGATAGTCTATCACCTGCAATTATCGCCTCCATCTCAAATGCAGATACCGAATCACATTATGCTCACACTGGGGCAGCCTGGGGTTCTACAAGGCGCTGGCTCTCGCAATCACATCGTCTGCCAGCCGCAACAATACACTGGCGCAACTACTGGGACCAGGTCAC
>JAFNFZ010000139.1 GCA_017885485.1 Chloroflexota bacterium | reverse complement strand
AGGCTGCGGTATCTCTCTTCGCTGTCAACCAGGGCCTTCTCCATGAGCCTTCTCTCAGTCACATCTTCTCCCGAACCGAGCACGCCGATGACGTTACCGTCATCGTCTCTGAGCAGGGTGGTGTTATACCAGGCGATGATTCGCTCGTCCCCACCTCTGGTCAGGACAGGACTCTCGTGACACTTATCCAGTGCGATCCTGCCCCCAACCAGCTTGGCGAAAAGTGCTTTGGCCAGGGGTCTGTTTCTCTCGGGTGTGAAGATGTCAAACCAGTTCCGTCCCAGAACCTCATGCTCCTGATATCCAAGCATTTCGCTGCACTTCCTGTTGATCAGAGCTATCTTCTGGCCGGAATCAATGACCTGGATGGCCAACCCGGCCACATCGAGGTATTGTTGCGCCCTGTCCCTCTCATGGCGAAGTGCTTCCTCGGCTCGCTTCTGTTCGGTTATGTTCTTCACTATCGCCAGTACGCCAACGGCCTCACCTTCCACGCTGACAAGCCGGGTGACCGACTCACCAATGACCTTAGTACCATCCTTGCGGTTCCACACCAACTCATAGCGCTGGCTCACAGCTTCTCCCCTGATCTGTTGTCTCTGCCGTTCCATGATCTCTGCGAAACCATCGGGGCAGACCAAGCGAGCAACATTCATCTTGTGGAGCTCATCAACGCTGTACCCCATCAGGGTGCCCATAGCCTCGTTGGCGGCGACGATATCTCCATTGAGCCGGCAGACTGCCACCCCATCGTTCAGGAACTCAAACACGTCCCGGTAACGGGCCACAAACGAATGAATGCTATCTAACGAGCCTTTCCCCGGGGTCCTGGCACGAACAGTTGTCACCTCTATCCACCTTTCACGGAGCCTGCTACCTAAGGCAGATCATCAAGAGTAATCCAACCCTCTCTCAACCCCCGCAGCACAGCCTCGGTGCGTGAGCTGACGTCCAGTTTCCGAAGGATATTGCGGAAGTGGGTTTGGACTGTGCGTTCACCGATAAACAGCCTGGCGGCGATCTCTCTGTTGCTCAATCCACGAGCACCCAGTCGGAGCACCTCCATCTCGCGGTGATGAAGGTGTCGAAATGCCCCGCTTGGCGCGGCCTCACCTGTGCTACCTCCAAGGCGCGAAAGGAGCCTGCGGGACGCTGTTGGGCCAAGAACAGTCTGTCCGTCATGCACCGCCCTGACAGCGCTGGCGATCTCACGAATCCCGGCGGTCTTCAGAAGATAGGCCGAGGCTCCAGCTTCCATCGAGGGTAACACATAGGACTCATAGTCATAGGCACTCAACACTATGATAGCTGTCTCAGGGCTCTTGACCTTCATCTGCTTGATCGCCTCAATTCCGCTCAGAGCAGGCATGGCAACATCGACTATGGCAACATCAGGCTGGAGTTCGCTGGCCAATCTCACAGCCTCTTCGCCATCACCGGCGACAGCGATAATCTCCAGGCCATCTTCCTCTCCCAGAATGCGACTCAGCCCCTCACGAAACGCCCGGTGGTCATCGGCCAGAAGGATCCGGATCTTTTCCTTGATTTCTCTCTTGGGACTGGGCTTAGTAGCGGGCATCGGCAGGTCTCCGTTGTTCTGATGGGCTGATCCTGTTGTCCCTGTGACGTGGCTTCATAATAGGCGAATGCGAAATGCCTTGTCAAACACTGCCACCACTTCCACTACACTACTTGACTTGGCTTCAATGCTTGCCTGCGTAGCGCACTGATGCCAATGCCATCGCTTGAATGCCGTGGGATGTTGACGAAATCCGGCCGGTCGTTGCAGGCAGCAGCGGATTACCAACAGGCGTACCTCGCATCAGTATACCCTGCTCAGATAATACCTATATTGGCGGATTGAACCCAGGGTAAGATCGGGCTACGATATTGCCAAACTTCAAGTCTCCAGTCTCTGGTCGGGCTGTCCTCGGATTGTCTGCGGATGGAGGATATACTTAGGGACTGAAACCTGTCGTACCCGACAAAGTGTCTTGCACAGGTTGCAGGACAAAGCGAAGAAGCTGAGAGAGGATGAGTTCAGGAAGAAAGGGGGAGCAATGAACCGTGGATTGAAGAAGGCAACCATCGCACTGTTCCTGATCCTGACCCTGGTGGGCACTGCCGGCCTCGGCTGTGCTGGTGGTGAGAAGGAGAAAACCACCATCATCATTGGCAACCTAACAGACTTGACGGGTGTGGCAGCGCCGGCGCTGGAACCAATGACATGGGCGCTGGAAGACATTGTCAGAGATATCAATGAAAACGAACCCATCCCAGGGGTTAAGCTGAAGGTAGTCAACTACGATACAGCGTTCAATCCGGCCCGTTTCCTCAGTGGCTATGACTACCTGAAGAGCAAGGGAGCACAGGTAATAATCTCCGTTTTCAACGACGCCTCGGAGACACTGAAACCCTATGCAGCAGAGGACAAGATCGCCGTACTGGGCATGGCCACCAGTTTGCCTATGGTAGATCCCCCGGGGTGGGTGTTTGCATTCAGTCCTCCCGCCCGGTGGTCAATCAAGTCCATGCTGAAGTGGGTCAGCGATGAATGGCAAGCGGACGGTAAGGAAGGGAAGCCCACCCTTGCCACAGTCGGCTGGAATGACAATTGGGGGCAGGAGAATGCGCTCGGGGCGGAGGAGTTCTGTGAAGACAATCCAACCCTCTTCGACTATGTGGGCAGCTTCTTGTCGCCTGTTGGTTTTCAAGGTCCTTGGTCCGGTGACATAGCCAAGACGAAGAACGTCGACTACATTAACGTGGCCGCCAACGGGGCCTTGATGCCCGCCACCTTCTGGAAGGAGTACAAGGACGCGGGCGGTACGGGAATCAACATCGACACTGAAGCCGAGAGTGCCTATGCCGGCTTCATCACCGAATACTGCGGCTGGAATTACCTCGACGGCAAGCTGAACGCTCAGGGCTGGGGTTGGTGGAACCTTGATTGGCCCGAAATCGAGTATTTAAAGGACCTCCTGTACAAATACCATCCTGACAAGGCTGAGAGTGTCATTAAGGCCGGCATGGGCTATCTGGGCGGAGGCTCAATGCAGCGTTTCGCCCTTGACATTGTGATAGCGGCCATAGAAGACGCTGGGGTCGACAACTTTGACGGTCAGGCCTTTTACAACACGGCCGTCAACTACATGAAGGACTGGGCAGGCTCACAGCGGGGATTCACCGCGACCAGGCGCTATGCCGTCAATGACTGTTGTATACTCCGCTGGACCGCTGCTGACCAAGATCTGCACCTGCTTAGCGATGTCTGGGTACCTCTAATACACTAGTGGCACTAGTGGATATTCGTCTCTGCTAGCGACAACGATCCCCCTTGGGACTGACAGCCAATGCAGACCCAGGGGGGATATGCACACTTACGGCAGGCCCTTGGCCTGCGAGAAAGATCCGGCAACCAACAATAGCAGAGGGGGAACCATCAGAGCCCCGTCCGTACAG
>JAFNFZ010000138.1 GCA_017885485.1 Chloroflexota bacterium | reverse complement strand
GTTGTCAGCCCTTACCGTCAAGGACGTCTCCCTCATGCTGTCAGCCATTCATAACCCCCAGATTCAACAAAGTGGTATCTTTTGGTGCGTTCATGCCAGCATACCCTCTACCTTAGCCATGATAGGTGCTCTCCACATGGGGCAGTTTCAACACCTGGGCCAGAGTGATTTTGGCTGCCTTGAGTCTCTTGTGTACATAGGCTGGAGAGCATCCAAGTGCTGTGGCGGCAAGGGTAACCCGTCGGTGCTGTCTCACTGCCTCGATGATCCGCTCCAGCCGAATGTCCAGGGGTGGCCTACCTCGTAGATTCCGTTCCATCGGCCTCACAAAATCTCACAAAATGCCTGAGTCAGATGATGTGACCATTTCCTTGTCGACGACTTCATCGAGCCATTTCCTGATTGCCTGCAAGTGGTCAGGCTTCACTCTGGGACTGGACAGCAGCTTCTCCAGGTTGGTGCAGTTCTCACTGTCAGCTAGGTGGATGATGGGTGAACCACGGGAATGCCATACCTTGATGGCCTCAGCCGCTGGCATACCCAATGCGGCCTCAAGTTGGCCGCTACCAGGACAGTCACTGCCTGAACCAGGATGGTTTTCGTGCTCATCAGGATAGTTGGGATAGTTTTTCTGGTTATTCTCGCGTAAAGGGTTCTCTATAGGAGAAACATTGCTTTTCTGGATATTGAGCGTCAAACTATCCCGCAACTGTCCTGATAGGCATATGCCCTGATAGAGAATCTTGCCGCCTCTCCGCTCCTTTTGGTGCTTGTCACCCATCCGCCGCCCAAAGGTGGTAGAGGTCAATACCTCGCGCTGGCCCATGCCCTCCCGTTCGGCCCATCCCCTGTATGCTCCATACAGTTCTGATGCCTGCACAGTGGCCTCCAGACGTTCGATGCACTTGTCGGCTATGAAGTCGCCCAGCGGATCGGATTCTTGCTGATACTCCTGGGTAGCCACCTTCACGCATTCGGGCACTGGCTCCAACCCTCGCCGCTGCCACTCCAGGCAACCGCGAACCAGCCAGGCCAGTATTCCAGGTGCTTGGGCCCTCAGCTTCTCACTCAGCCGCCGATCATCAGCCACGCCCGTGAATTGACGAGTGAATGGAATGAGGCGCACTCGTCGCCAGAAGCCGAAACTGTCATCCAGCACCTTCGGTTTGTGATTGACAAACAGCCACAGCTTCAGGTGAGGCCAGAAGGTGAAGTATTCCTGGTGCAAATACCTAGCTGTGATCGGGTCACCACCACTGATAGCCTTGATTCTGGCTTCGTTCAATCGGGTGCTCTCATTCGTCTCGGAAGAGGACACATACCTCTTGACCTCCAAGCAAGCGAGATCGTTGGGGATAGAGGCACGATGGTACAGTTCAAAGGTACTGAACGGTGAGCTGTGAGCATAGTCTCCCAGAGTGCTATGTATTGCCCCGCCGAACACACCCTTCCCGTTGGCTCCCACGCCGTATCCCATGAAGATGCACTGCTCCGTAGTATCCCCACTGGTGGAATAACCAAGTGATCGCCATAGCCAGTCTATGAGGTCGGTATCGCCGAACACCTCAACAAGGAACTGCTCCCAGCGCGGGCACTTCGCCTCTGGGTCGAACCCCACACCTGTGGTCATGGTGATCCGATCCTCTGGCCGCCCAGGGCGCAGTTCTCCAGTCTTCAGATCCACCACGCCGTTATTCACTCCCAGCAGCCACGGGTCACGATCCCAACTCTCACCGTCATCCGCGATGGGCTTGATGTTCCTGGCAAGTGAGATACAGGCATCGATCTTCTGCCTGCTTTCCGATGATATCGCCCAGTTTGCCGCCGCTTGCCGTTCTTTCAGTTTCTCAATATGTTCGGCCTGGCTGTACCTTGACCTCGCAGCCTCAACAGCCAGGCGCGAGATGTGCCCGTCCCTGTCTGGCTCCCAGCGGTGGCCTTCCCACTGCAACCAACGTCGCCTGCGGTGGTCATACCTGATTCGATGCCCAAATAGGCGGGCCAAGTACTCCGCATTCCCCGTGTCTGTCAATGGTGCATTCTCAGTGGCAGGTTCCTTTTCGGCCTTCTTCCGCTCCTCAAGATGCCGCTGGAGTTCCTTGGCCTTCTCCCGTGGCACCCATTGGCCAGGGGAGAGTTCAACGTAGTCGTCAGCGGTCAGAGGTTTGCCACCCTGTTCCGTCATGGCCGCACCGCCGTATCAGGCACTATGGAGGAGCGTCGTCTCTCCCGACAGCGCCGACATCGCTTCGGAGGTGACAACGATTTCGAGGTGAAGTATGCCTGCTCTCCTGCGGTGAAGATGAAGCTGGCCCCGCAGTCGCAGCACTTGAGGGTTACATCGCTAGGTTGGTGAGTTGGTTCCATCATTCAGTCCATCCCTTACCCTAATTACTTTCCCAGACTGGTTGCCGTTGGCTAGGCCGCTGGCAGGTGCTAGAAGGTGATCCCAGAGTCGCTTTCACGCCGCCGCTTGGCCAGCGGTTGGTTGGCCTTGGTGGAGAGTCACCACAATCACTGGCTGATTCGATCCCACCGTGTCACCCATGATGTTCGCCTACCGAGATACCTTCACTATCACGCCTGTGACTTGGGTCGTCAGCCCGTCGGCGAGGCCGTCTCAACGGTCTTATCCTGATTTCGCCGTTCGTAACCACCTGCACTTTGTCCCCAGCCTTCAGATTATGAAAACGCGCCCATCCCAGCGGCAGACACACCATGAGGCTACCGCTCCCCACCTTCGTTACTGTTCGCTGCTCTAACTGGCCCATTTGACTCGTCCGATGCGTACCGACATAATTACAGCCCAGAATGGCACAGAATGCCCCCGCCTGCACGAAAGCCGACGTGTAGTATCTTGGTGAATGAAGCCAGAGACTTTTGAGAGAGCGCTACACTCTTGGGACAAGTGGCTGCGGTCTGTAGCTGATGGACGCAGACTCTTGCGGGGTCGCGGGGATCATCCCCGACTCGCCGAGATGCGGAGCGCCGCTCAGGAGGCCCTGACGGGATTGGGGTTCCAGACTTGCACCATCTTTGAACTATATTGGCTCTGCTGCGTCTTCTCCGACCACGATGACCTCTACACGAAGGAGGGCAAGAAGGAGTTCAGATTTGGGAAACTCATCCTCCCAGAATGGTTCCCTCTCCCGTTTGGATTCCGTGACGAAGCCCTATTGAGATTGGATTTCAGGGGGAAGAGGATTCTACCGTGCGATGTCTGGACGGAGGCCGATCTTGAGTGGCACACACAGCAGGCGATGAAGCTGTATCCGAGTGCCGAGGTGACGAGAGAAGGAGGGATAGTCCGTCTAGACCAACGCGGCCCTGCTGAGAGAGCGGTGGCTGGAACCCTAGCTGATTGGGCTATTGTTCTGCCTGCCAACCACCCAATTCATCGCTTCGTGAAGCGAGGAAGACCGACCACGGTTGGAGAGGGCGGCATAACAGAAGCTGATTTCTAACTGGGGGACAGGTCTAGGGATCGCCGCTCACAGAGAACACGGCTGGGGAAGACCAAAGGGTGCCAGAGACCGCAGAAAGAGGGTGGTCAGGGGTCGTGCTTGAGTTCCACGCTCAAGCCGCATGGGCGACAAAGTAACCTTTCTTCTCGATTGTAGTCATCGTAGTGACTCTGCGATTCGACTATGTACATCCTCACGGTATTCTTCTTTTCGCACATGATGGCTGTAATGAGTGAGCGGAATCAGAGAACCATACCTTTTCCAGTCGAGGTGCTTCTTGAGCAGGCCGTATGCATCTCGACCAAAAGCAAGCAACATAGGTCTGCGAGACTCGACCTCCTCCAGTTCTTCCTCAAAAGCTCTGATGTGACGATGAAGTACATTTGGATTCTTCTTGATGTAATCACGAACCTTCGGGGCATCCAGAATAACTAAATGCTTTAGAACATCCGTCATGTATGCACCATAGTATGGAGTGTCCCAGAATGCATAACGAATCTTGAAATCGTTCGCATATGGGGATTCGTCATGGAAGTTTGTAAATGGCAGAGGGTCTTTGAGTTCTCTCGAAAAGTTCAATCCGACCATCACTATGTCATTCCGTAGCGTGTCTAGCAAAGATGGGTTAAATTCAAAATTGAACACATTCTGAACCCCCATGTTTGATTTTGGCTTGTCTCCCTGCGGTTCCCAAACGGCCCAACTTGCAGAAGAGCCATACTTTCCTCGAATCTTATCGTAAAGAGTTCTTGTGATCATTGTTTCATCCCCACCATGATGGTGCCATGCGGGAGACGTGGATATGCTCACGGCAGACACATGAGATGGATGTGGGAGGTATTCAGACTGGCTACAGAAGCCCTGCCTGTTGTGCTAAGTCGCTCTTTTGCTTGCGTTCAGCCCTCTTGAACGTAGCCTCTGGTGCTAGTCGAGGATACTCTACTTGCTTTCCTGCTAGGAGATCCTCAATAGTCAGAATCTGGAGTCTTGGATAGCGCAGTCCTGGGAAGTGCTGAGGCTCATAGAATCCAGCCGCTGCTCCTTCCTCAATCATTGGCCTGGTGGGTTCCTTCAGAGTGAGAAAGGCACCTATTGTGGCTTTCTCCCTTTCCATTACGCCTTTGAGATCACCTATTTGATTGCGGGTGACATGACCACTCTTGACCTGGACAACTATCTTCTTGGCCTTGCCACTGTTATCGTCAAAAAAGTTGATGATACCGTCAATGCCAGTATCTGCTCCTTTCCGTTTGTCCTGAGCTGGTCTGGCAGCTACCTTGCCCAACGCCCACCACTCAAACTGGTAGCGCCCATCTTCTTGTGCGGCTAACGCTTCAGCACTGAATAGGTCTTTGGGATCGCCTATGACCTCATAAGGAGACAGGTTGGGGCCGAAACTGTCCTCTAGCCGATGCTTCATGAGAGTGATTGCCAGGTGGGTGATATCAATGCCAATCCAACGGCGGTTCAGACGCTCTGCCACAGCAATACTTGTGCCACAGCCGCTGAAAGGATCAAACATCAGGTCACCTTCGTTGCTGCTAGTCTTGATAATGCGTTCTAGGAGAGCCTCTGGTTTCTGGGTGGGATAGCCGAGACGTTCAGCAGCTTGTGCGCTAATGGGAGAAATGTCAGCCCAGATATTCTGTAGAGGGATTCCCTGCATTTCATCGAGATAGTGCTTCATTCTCGGTACTGCTCCTGGTCTGGCTTGGTGAATTCGCCCCTCGACCAACAGACGTTCCATGTTCTGTCTAGTGAAACGCCAATACCTTGTCACACCCAAGAATTGATAGGATGGATTGCCTTTCGCTGCTCCGCCAGGCCCCGTCAGATCGCTGGACTTCCATCGACGTCCGTCGGGGTCAAGATTATTGTAGGTCTTTCGGAGGTATTCCTCATCATAATCCGCAAATTGGGGATTGAAGGTATATTCTTCGGTTCTTGTGTAGTAGAGGAGGACATCAGCGATGTTTCCATAGGCTTTGCGGCCCTGCTTTGTGTCGCTATGTGCGCTTGATCGTTTCCAGGTTATCTCATTTCGGAAGTTATGTGGCCCGAACGCAGCATCCATGATGAGCTTCAGGTAGTGGCTGGCCGTGGGGTCGCAGTGCAGGTAGATGCTGCCAGTGGGCTTCAAGACACGACGCATCTCATCCAGCCGTGCAGCCATCATCACGAGATAGGCCATAATGTCATTCTGCCCAAGAAAGGCACGCATAGCCTGAATGAGATCAGCCAACTTCCTTGGCCCATTGGTCACGATATCATGGTAGGTTGCCTCTGCCTTCATATCCCAATGCCAAGTGTCATCAAAGGCCGCTATCTGTGCGGCTGACTGAGTGCCATTCTTCTCTGCGAACAGAACATTGTAGGTAGCTTGACTGTTAAACGGTGGATCGAGGTAGATCAGATCAACGCTCTCATCTGGGATGTACTGCCTCATAATATCCAGGTTGTCACCGAAGTAGAGCTTGTTCTTCCATGCCTCAAACATGATGCGATATTATACCAACCCCAACATCAACTTGGATACCCATAGGGATGAATCCATGCCCCCCATGCTGGGCCGACACCATCATGCCACGCTCCCGCAAGAGAGCGACGTATTTCTTCCCCATAGGGGAAGAAATGCTGTTTCAACCCACGCCACCAGCACAAAAGGCCAGTCCATCACTCCCCCTCTATGTACTTCTCCCCTGCCCTCTCATAGGCTATCTTGATCCAGTCGTCCTTCCCCTGCTTACGGAGGATTCCCTCACACCGCTTCCCTTGACTGACTATCCGTCGCAGTTCATCGTGGTCATCGGTAGCTATGATGTCGGGATCACCGTCCAGCTTTCGCTGGGCGAGGAGGCCGTCCTGAACTGCCCCACTGGCTACTGCATCTGCCCATGTCACAACCTTCCTCCTTCACTTCCAGCTACGGGCTATCAAGGTTGTGGCCTGAGGGCAAACGTCTCAGGAAACAAAGAAACCTCTTGGCAGAGGTCTCTGCCTTCCTTTCCACAGCCGTCGCTGTGACGTATCGGCTGGCATTGGCACCTTCAGGAAAGCCCAAGGTTGCCGTGCGGGTCATCGGGCCAGTCCCTCGCCGCAACTCTTGATAGCCTTATTCCGCTGTTAATCTACAGCTTCATTCTAGCACTTCAGCACAAGAGGGTCACTGGGGGCTGATGTTGCTCCCAGCATCAGTGGGGAGTCCAGAGGATGAATCGATTACCTGTGAGGAGTAACCATTTCTCCCCCTTACAGGGGGAGAAATTAGATTTCCGATCCACTTACCTACTCACCCCCGTGTGTGTCCACACAGATGTTGTGTTTCCTGATTACCGATTCCTGATTACCGATTCCTGATTACCGATTCTCGATTCCACATACCACATACCACATTCCACATACCACAGACCATATACCATCACACCGTTACCATACACCACAGGGATCACGGGATCATGCTTTTCTGTTCAGAGAACAGAAACACAACGGAGAAGGGGCCATTGGAGTCCCCTTTTCTGTCGAAACTGAGGTTGCCAACCAGACGTAATCCCAGACCATTGACATCCCCCAGACAGTCTGCCTATCATCAGGGCAGATTTCCCAAACGACTCACAATTCGGTCAGGCCATCACACGCGCTGCCCTAGAGGGTCGGGGCAAGACTACTTGCCAAACGGGGGCCAAGCCAATGGGTCTATCACCTGAAGAGAGAAGGAGAATCTATGAGGAGGAGAAGACTCGCCTTGAAGCTCAAGACAAGATCAAGGTAGAGAAGACCAAGAAGGACGCACAATCCACGCGAAATGTGGTCATAGGCGGCTGCATTACTGTATTCATAATCGTGGTCATACTGGGAATTGCCTTCGGGACGTGTGGCGACGGTTCTGAGTCTCCAACCTCACCAACAACCTATCTGGTCAAGTATGAAGTGACTGGAAGCGCTGACTCTGTATCACTAACCTACCAGAACGATTCTGGGGGAACATCTCAAACAAGCAATTCATACCTACCGTGGACATACACCTTCTTAGCGCAGAAAGGTGATTTTGTCTACATATCGGCACAGAACAATGGGGAATATGGCAGTGTGACGGTGAGAATATACCTAGATAGCACACAGGTAAAAACATCCACAAGCAGTGGAGCTTATGTGATTGCCACTGCGAGTGGTATGGTGTAGGCACCAAACCAGCGTCGCCTTGTAGAACTTCAGGCTATTCGCGAAGGTCGCTGACCTGGTGTACCGCTGCACCGTCTCCAGAGACTCCCACCTGTCCAGGTGCCACTACTTGCGCAGTTTCTTCTCACATCTGGCAATTCTCCAATCCCAATTGCCAGCCCACCCTTGGGATTTCGCTTGCTGGGCCAATTCGATGACCTCGCTATAGCGCTTCTCCTTTTCGTACAGTATTGACAGGCGTGTGTAACCCTCATGGGCTGGCAGACGTGCGCCAAAACTGCGGTAGGCTTCGTCCTCGGACATTTCTCTCTTGTACATATCCGCAGCCTGGGGTGCTATGGCTACCTGTCTCTTGGAAGTATCTATGGTCATCTTCAGCGCGTCAGGGTACCGATCTCTGAGCGGGTAGGTCACGTTGAGAACTATGGCATACAGAAAATGCAGGTCGATGGCGCTTCGATCTGGTCTCCGTTCAGCCTCCTGGATAATCGGCTGTATCAAATGGAGGTACTCAGGTTTGCCTCGCAAAGCGCCAATCATGCGAGTGAGAACGCGGATTGCAGAGAGTGAAGTATAGCCGATCTCCCCCTGGGTGAGCCTGAGATCGTTGCCAACACCTACCCCAATGTCGCCAGAACCATAACTGTGTTCAAGGTAGCTTCGTTCTTCTTCGCTGAAGGTGGAAACCCACCAATCACTCAGCCCGAAGTACCCTAACTCGCCTCTCACCCCTGTACTACGCGAAGCCTCTGCAAAGGGATGTGATTCCATGTCCTCATTCTATCAGGCTCTCCGTTAGCGCAGCTTGTTCCGCATGGCGCAAATGGGGCAATCGGACAATGGGGTGCCGAGGGAGACCATGCGGGGCGTACCGTTGATCTTCAGGTAGTCTCCTCTTTCCCTTCAGGCCTTCACCAGAGGCTCTGAGACGCACGTTTCAGACTGGGGTGGCCTGTTTTCCCCTATCCTGTGGCGAGTCCTGCATAGTTTCGTCTATGGATTCAGCCCTTCAGGCGCTCAATACGCCCCTTTGTATCCAAGAGGATGGTAGGGCTGGTACAATACCCGAATTGAGACTCCGTAGCAAAAGCGAGGTGAACAGATGCCATCACCTATATACAGACCTGAGACAGACCCTGATTTGAAGGGAAAGACCCCAGACATTCTCGTCGTCGAGGCTCTGCAAGATGGGCCGAGGACAAGGAGACAGGTAAGAGCGGCACTCTTGAAAGGCCCAGCAGTCTGGAGCAAGTACGATGGCAAACCGCGCAGAAGCAGTACTCTCGACGAGTGGATAGACAGTGTAGTGGAGTATGGATTCGTGCATAGCGACGCCCTGACTCTGAGACTGAGTAAAGTGGGGGAATGGGTCGCAAGATCGCACCAAGGCACTATCAGTCAGCGCATCGCCTTTGGCAGAGACGTGGTGTGCGGGGAATGCAGAAGGAGTCGAGATCGTATCGTTCTAGTTAAGTGCGACCTAAAGTACGCCAACAAGGACGGGAGTTTTAGAGTGGACGGTGTATGTCCAGAATGCGGACATCGTCGCGGTTCCACCCCTGAATCCCCTGAATGGTGCAACATCAGTACCGATCTGTTCTCTGGTTATGATGAATTCGATTGTATGTACCAAGTGGCCAAGAAGGAGTTGGGAATCTCATCAAGATGACGTTAGGGTGGACATCTCTGCCCACCCTTCTTCGTTGGTATGACTTCAGACTGTCCCCCTCATCCCTTCAGGGCTTCACCAGAGGCTACAAGGCATTGGAGGGCTAAGGCTATCATCTTCCTACCCCTTCAGCCCCAGATGATCACAGGGGGCTGCATCCCATACTGAATGACCCCGCCTTCTCGTTGTCAAAACCACTGGGCGCTGCTACACTGGGATGCTAAATGGAAAGTACTCGTGACAATTGTGTCTATGCCATCTTCGTGCATAACCATCCTTCCGGTGACCCGCAACCGTCGGAAGATGACATAAAGCTGACCAAGAGGCTGGTAGAGGCGGGTTCGATTGTGGGCATAGAAGTGCTGGACCACGTTATTGTGGCTGACAGGGCATTTGCCAGCCTGAAAGCCTTGAATCTCATCTAGTTCGGGAAAGAAGCATGGCGAAGAAGCAGAGGGGCATCCAATTCACCAAACTGCAGGCTACGGGGAATGACTTCGTGCTGATAGACCTGACCGATTCACCTCGCTTGCAGCCGGACTGGCCAGGTCTGGCCATGGAGATGTGCCATCGCCGTTTTGGTGTGGGCAGCGATGGTCTGATACTGGTGTTGAAGTCGGACGTGGCCCATTTTCGCATGCGGATGTTCAATCCTGACGGGTCAGAAGCGGAGATCTGCGGCAACGGCCTGAGGTGCTTTGCCAGGTATGTGGTCAGCAGCGGGTTGGCCCAGAAGGGTAGCGAGATGACCATTGAGACGGCGGCCGGTATGAAGAGAGTCCAGCCAGGTGATGGCGGCAGTTGGTTTCGGGTGGATATGGGTGTGCCGAAATTCAGNNGTGTGGCATCACGTAAGGAGATAGAGGCCCGGGTGTGGGAGCGCGGGGCTGGCGAGACTCTGTCCTGCGGCAGCGGGGCCTGCGCTGTGGCTGTAGCGGCGCAACTGCACGGTTGCGTGGACAGTCAGGTTGACGTGGTTCTGCCCGGGGGCAGGCTGGGCATAGAGTGGGATGGGAAGGGTGAGGTCTACCTCAGCGGATCTGCTGAGATGGTTTTCACGGGATACTGGCTGGAGCGGAATCTGTCGGAGGAGCGATGAAGTTATCCAAGCGCATTGAGGATCTGCCTCCCTATCTCTTTGTGCAGATATCCCGCAAGATCGCTGAGAAACAGGCCAAGGGGGAGAAGGTGATCAGCTTTGCTATCGGCGATCCCGATATTCCTACGCCGGACCATATCATCGAGAGGCTGTGCCGTGAGGCCAGGGTGGCGGCCAACCACCGCTATCCGGAGACATATGGGCTGGCCGAGTTTCGTCGCGCCATAGCCGGGTGGTATGAGCGCCGTTTCGGTGTCACCCTTGATCCCGAAACGGAGGTACTGCCCCTCATCGGATCGAAGGAGGGCGTCGGTCATATCGCCTTCTGCTTCATTGATCCAGGCGATGTGGCTCTGATCCCCGATCCAGCCTATCCTGTCTACTCCATCAGCACCATGTTTGCGGGCGGTGAGTCATACATTATGCCTTTGACGGCAGAGAACGACTTCCTGCCTGATCTGGACCGTATACCTGCGGAGGT
>JAFNFZ010000137.1:2617-2823 GCA_017885485.1 Chloroflexota bacterium | reverse complement strand
TAGCCAAGTGTGCTGAGATGGTGGGCGCGGCCCAGCAGGTGCTGGAGATGAGTGTGACTTATGCCAAGGAGAGGGTGCAGTTTGACCGCCCCATAGGCACCTTCCAGGCCGTTCAGCACCACTGCGCCAACATGCTGCTTGATGTTGACGGCATGAGATACCTCACCTATGAGGCGGCCTGGCTGTTGAGCAATGGACTTCCGGCG
>JAFNFZ010000137.1:0-2530 GCA_017885485.1 Chloroflexota bacterium | reverse complement strand
GACTGGAGGGGAGAAGGATGGGTGAGGAGTGTATCTTCTGCAGGATCATCGCCGGCAAGATACCGAGCGATGTTGTCTATCAGGATGACAGGGCTGTGGTCATTCGGGACATCAATCCCCAGGCGCCGAAACATCTACTGGTGATGCCGAAAGATCATATCTCATCGCTGGCTCACACTGACCCCGGACACAAGGAGCTCCTTGGCCATTTGATTGGGGTCGCCCGCGAGGTGGCCAGGAGTGAGGGGTTGTCTGAGAGAGGATACCGTGTTGCGGTGAATACCGGCCGAGAAGGGGGGCAACTGGTGCCTCACATCCACTTCCATCTCCTGGGAGGGCGCAAGCTATCCGGAGCTCTGGGTTAGAATCGATCTCGGCCGAGATGGGTGCCAGATGGACTTCGCCGAGAAGCTACTGCAGGCGGCGCGAAGAAACAAGAGCCTTCTTTGCCTGGGTCTCGACCCTGATCCCGAGTTGATGCCGAAGACGGGCATCATCGAGTTCAACAAGGCAATCATTGACTCCACTTCAGACCTGGTTTGTGCCTACAAACCGAATCTGGCTTTCTACGAGGCTCTCGGCAGAGATGGTTTCACTGCCTTAGAGGAGACTGTGAAGTATGTGCCTGACAACATCCCCGTCATCGGGGATGCCAAGCGCGGCGACGTCGGCCACACAGCGCTGGCCCATGCCAGGGCCTTGTTTGAAGTCCTCGGTTTTGATGCGGTTACTGTCAACCCCTATCTGGGCCGGGACTCTATAGAACCGTTTATTGCCCATGCAGATAAGGGAGTGTTCATCCTGTGTCGTACCTCAAACCCCGGAGCGGGTGATTTCCAGGACGCAGCCTGTGCAGCGGGACAAACCAATGGCAGCCCACAACCTCTGTACCAGTTGGTGGCCAGGAAAGCTCAGGAGTGGAACAAGAGAAACAACATCGGCCTGGTGGTGGGAGCCACCTATCCCCAGGAACTCAGGGAGATAAGGCAGCTCTGTCCGCAGATGCACCTGCTGATACCGGGTATTGGAGCACAGGGAGGTAGCCTGGAATGGGCTGTTCGCCATGGGACGGATGGCAGGGGCGAGAAGGCCATCTTCAGCAGCTCCAGGCAGATTCTCTATGCTTCGAGAGGAAGTGATTTCGCCCAGGCAGCCCGTCAGGCCGCCGACGAGGTCCGCAGGCAAATCAACTCGTTTCTCTAGTCGCCCAACCACGAAACCCGTGGGAGTATTGCACAAAAGTCCATTTGGGCGATATACTGCAGCTGGACAGAGCACACCCGTGCGGTGGCTATTCGTAGCAGTTCGAAGCACAGAACCCGGGGTTCAGGTCTGAGGGAATAAGTCCTGGAAGGGGGTGAAAGGCATGGTCCAGGAGGTAGAGGTCGGCACCGTAACTGATTTCTTTTCGCGACCAGTAGTGGCAGGCATCGACTTGAAGGAGAATCTCAAGCGCGGCGAGAAGATCCATATCAAGGGGCACACTACTGACCTCGAGCTCGTTGTTGAATCGATGCAGATTCACAACCAGGAGGTAGCCGAGGGCAAGCCCGGCGATTCCGTAGGGATCAAAGTCCCTGATCGAGTGCGCCGGGGAGACCGGGTCTTCAGAGCGACAGGATAGGACTTCAGGCTTTCCGTGGAGCTTTCATTGCCTTGATGAGGTTCGCCATCTCGATGCCGCTCATGGCGGCTTTGAAGCCCATATTGCCCTCTTTTGTCCCAGCCCTTTCGATAGCCTGCTCCAGGGCATCGGCGGTAATCACGCCGAAGATGACGGGAATGCCTGTGTCGAGACCCACTTTGGCGACCCCCTTGCTGGCTTCAGCGGCGACGTAGTCGAAATGGGGGGTACCTCCCCGGATGATAGCACCCAGGCAGATGATGGCGTTGTATCTTCCGGATTCCGCCATCTTCTTGGCGATGAGGGGAATCTCAAACGATCCGGGCGTCCAGGCAATCTCGATATCGTCCTCTCTGGCGCCAAGGCGCAGCAAGGCATCCTGGGCTCCTTCGAGCAGCTTGGCCGATATGAACTCATTGAAACGCGAGACGATCACCCCGAATTTCAGACCCTGTGCAAGCAGTGTTCCCTGATAGATCTTCTTCATCGCGCCCTCCTCTTCTTAGTCTGCTATGAAATGATGCCCCAGCTTAGCGCCCTTCACCTTCAGATAGGCGGCGTTGTAGGAGTTCGGCGGAGCCACGATGGGCACTGTCTCCACCACCTTGAGCCCGTGTCCCTCCAACCCCACCACCTTCCTGGGATTATTGGTCAGCAAACGAATCCGTTCGAGGCCGATGTCGGCCAGAATCTGGGCCCCGATGCCGTAATCGCGGATCGGACTTCATAACAAGCTGCGGGCCTATGCTCTGCAGGATCAGGGCGTGGATACCGTGGAGGCCAATGAGCTTCTGGGCTTTGCCGCCGACCTGCGCGATTACGGCATCGGGGCCCAGATTCTGGCCGACATCGGCCTCGAACGGATTCGTTTGCTGACCAATAATCCCAGGAAGGTGGTGGGGTTGG
>JAFNFZ010000136.1 GCA_017885485.1 Chloroflexota bacterium | reverse complement strand
GGACGGCTGGTGGCCATGACCGGCGATGGTACGAACGATGCTCCGGCACTGGCGCAGTCCGACGTGGGTGTGGCCATGCACACCGGCACTCAACCAGCTCGCGAGGCCGCCAACATGATTGATCTGGACAGTAATCCCACCAAGTTGATCGACATCGTAGAAACGGGCAAGCAACTGCTGATGACGCGTGGAGCTCTGACCACGTTCAGCCTTGCTAATGACGTGTCCAAGTACTTCGCCATTATCCCAGCAGCCTTTGCCAGCACCTACCCTGCGTTGAAGGCACTGAATTTCATGCATCTGTCCACCCCGCAGAGCGCCGTCATGTCGGCGGTGATATTCAATGCCCTGATAATCGTCGCGCTCATACCGTTGGCCCTGCATGGTGTAGCCTACCGTCCTCTCGGAGCGGCCAAGATCCTGCGCAACAACCTGTTGATGTACGGCCTGGGAGGATTGATTGCACCATTCATGGGTATCAAACTGATTGACATGATACTCACAGTTCTGAGGTTGGCATAGCCGCCAAGATGGGGAGGTTATTTCTATGCATCGTCAACTGCGATATGCCATAGGGTTCGTAGTACTGCTCACTGTGCTCACGGGAGTGATATATCCTTTGGCCGTGACCGGGATTGCGCAGACTCTCTTTCGTCATCAGGCTGATGGCAGCTTGATTGAGGAAAACGGGGACACTGTTGGCTCCGAACTGATTGGCCAGCCTTTCAGTGACCCCCGCTATTTCTGGGGACGGCTCTCGGCAACAGAGTATGATGCTGCCGCCTCCTCTGGCTCCAATTACGGGCCGACGAACCCGGCGCTCCTGGAAGCTATCCAGGCACGCATAGATGCCCTGAAGGCCGTGGACCCTGACAACCAGGAGCCGATTCCGGTGGACCTGGTGACCTCATCAGGTAGCGGCCTCGACCCACACGTCAGCGTCGCTGCGGCGCTATACCAGGTTCCTCGCGTGGCACGTTACCGCGAGCTAGGCGAGGACCAAGTCTCTGCGCTCGTGGAACGCTTCACCGAAGGCCGCCAGTTTGGTATCCTGGGTGAGCCGAGGATCAACGTCCTGAAGCTCAATCTGGCCTTGGACGAACTGACGTAGACTTGACCCCTATCGGAGTGTAACATCAGGCCTGTGGAGATAGATCACATGGTTGATAAGGACTCCCGCCCCAATCCTGACGACCTTCTGGCACAAGTCAAGGCCGAGGAAGAGCAGAAGAAGCGCGGCAAGCTCAAAATCTTTCTCGGTTACTCTGCTGGCGTCGGGAAGACTTTTGCCATGCTGGAGGCAGCCCGTGTCCAGAAACAGGAGAGGGACCTTGTCGTCGCCTATGTGGAGACTCATGGCCGTCCTGAAACTGATGCTCTTCTTGAAGGTCTTGAGGTTATACCCCGCAGACGCGTGGAATACCGCGGCGTTACATTACAGGAGATGGATCTGGATGCAGTGCTGGCACGGCGGCCTCAGTTGGCGCTGGTAGATGAACTGGCCCACACAAATGTCCCCGAATCACGCCACCCCAAGCGCTACCAAGATGTCGAGGAGCTAATTGAGGCTGGCATTGATGTATACACCACGCTCAATGTCCAGCATATAGAGAGCCTGCGGAATGTAGTAATGCAGATAACCGGCATCTGGATGCATGAAGCGGTCCCCGACAGTGTGATTGACAGGGCAGCAGAGATCGAGTTGACTGATCTGCCTCCTGATGAGCTGCTGAAGCGACTGAAGGAAGGCAAGGTCTATGTTCCCGATGAGGCGACACGGGCTGCCGCCGGCTTCTTCCGCGAAGGCAATCTCATCGCACTACGTGAGTTGGCCATGCGCACTGCCGTGAGCCGTGTCGACGAGAGATTGCGGGCCTACATGCAGATCCACGGCATACGTGGCCCGTGGCCAGCCGCAGAACGCCTTCTGGTGTGCATCAGCCCCAATGCCCAAGGTGCCCGATTAGTGCGCACTGCTCGGAGGCTGGCTTCTCAATTGTATGCCGAATGGTTTGCCGTATACGTTGAGACCCCCGATGACGTCCGACTGTCTCCGGATGAACGGAACCAGCTGATGGACACGTTGCGACTGGCAGAGCGCATGGGAGCGAAGACCGTGACCATCCGTGGGGACTCCGTCGCTGCGGCTGTGACGGAGTATGCCACCAAGAACCACATCACCAAGATAGTGGTTGGCAAAACACAGAATCGTTGGCGGAGGTTGTTCGGCATAGCCGCGGTGGATCAAATCATTCGCCAAAGCAAGGACGTTGACGTCTTTGTGGCTACTGCTGAGGAGAAGCCCATCAAGAAGCAAAGAACGCCGACCGGAAGGCTATTCAGCAAATGGCGGGGTTACCTGCAGGCCATTGTGCTGATGATATTCGCCACCCTGCTTGGTCATGCCGTACATAGCTTCTTCACTCCTGCCAACATCATAATGATCTATCTGCTGTGCGTGGTTGTCACAGCCGTCTTCTGGGGATTCGGTCCATCTGTTCTGGTCTGCATTACAAGTGTACTGCTGTGGAACTTCTTCTTCGTCAATCCTCATCTGACCTTTGCGGTGGAGGATACCCAGTACGTCTTCGCTTTCATCACCTTGCTTCTGGTTGGTCTGACAATCAGCTATCTGACAACTCGGATTCGCCAGCAGACCGAGGCCGCACAGAGCCGCGAATCCGAGACAGCCACCCTGTATGCTCTCAGCCGGACCCTGGCTGCCGTCATCGGGCTGGATTCCACCATTCGGGCTATCCTCAGTAGCACGAGGGAGGTATTTGGATTCGATGCTGTGATCTTCTTGCCTGACGCTCAAGACAAGGGGGAGCTCAAGCCACATGCAGGTAGTCCAGACATCGCGGTTGGCGAGAAAGAAGTCGGCGCAGCCGTCTGGTGTTTTCAGCACCAGAAGGTGATCGGACATGGCACCGACACACTCCCGGATGCCAGAGCCCGATACCTGCCCTTGAGCACCGCTAGAGGAACCGTGGGAGTGATGGCTCTAATCGTGACTGATGCCACCAGTCGATTCACCATCCAACAGACACGGCTATTGGAGGCCTGNNNNACCGCCCTCCTCAATTCAATCTCGCATGACTTGCGCACACCACTGGTGTCCGTCATCGGTGTGCTGAGCAGCCTGCAGGAAGAGGGTATAGACCTGGACGATGCCGCCAGGAGGAATCTGATCCAGGTCGCGCGAGAAGAAGCGGAAAGGCTGAACCACCTGATTTCCAACCTGCTGGATGTGACCCGACTCGAAGCCGGTGCATTGAAGGTATCCAGGCAACCATCCGATGTCGAGGACATCATCGGCGCAGCTCTGGAGCAATTAGGTGGCCGCTCAGATAAACACCAGGTCAAAACTAGCCTGGCTGGAGAGCTGCCTTTCGTGTCCGTGGATTTCCGTCTCATAGTGCAGGTGTTGGTCAACATCCTGGATAATGCGTTTAAGTACTCTCCGCCTGGATCGCCCGTCGAAGTCACCGGACGACACACTGGCCACCAGGTTGAGATCGAAGTGGCAGACCATGGAGTCGGCGTTCCTCAGGAGGATTTGCTTCGCGTTTTCGATAAGTTCTATCGGGTACAGCGTCCTGATAGCGTCATTGGCACAGGACTGGGGTTGGCCATTTGTAAAGGAATTGCTGAGGCACATGGCGGTAGCATCACAGCTGAGAACCGTAAGGGCGGGGGTACGATTATCAGATTGACACTGCCAACGGCTGATGCTTCCTCAGGGGACATGGGGGCAAGAGCATGAGCGATAACAATTTGCGAGTGCTGATAGTTGACGACGAACAGGCCATTCGGCGATTCCTGCGAGTCGCGCTGGCGTCCCAGGGATACACCGTCTTTGAGGCAGCCTCTGGGGCCGACGCTCTTGGGGATACAAGTGCCTGCAGGCCAGATCTGATTGTCCTCGACCTGGGACTACCAGATATTGACGGAGTCGAGGTCACACGGCTGCTCCGGCAATGGACGCAGGTTCCCATCGTTATACTATCTGTTCGAGGGTCGGAAAGCGACAAGATTGCAGCACTTGACGCTGGCGCTGATGACTATGTGACCAAACCGTTCAGTGCCGGAGAGTTGCTGGCCCGTTTACGCGCGGCTTTGCGGCGGGCGTCTCAACCCAAGGGCGAACCAGTGTTTACCAGTGGTGATCTGACAGTTGACTTGTCACGAAGAACCGTGACAGTGGAAAACCGAGAAGTACAGTTGACGCCTACGGAATATGACCTGCTTAGGGTGCTGGTGACCCAGGCTGGGAAGGTGGTGACCCATCATCAGCTACTGCGTGCGGTGTGGGGAACGGGCTACGAGCACGAGTTCCACATGCTGCATGTGAATATCAGTAATCTCCGCCACAAGATTGAGCATGAGCCAGCCCGACCTCGCTTCATCATTACCGAGCCGGGCGTAGGCTATCGTCTTAGGACCAACTGAGGACCCGCGATCTAGCATTGCCCGGTCGTAACGAAGGCAGCACTTCCAGGGCTTTGTCGGGCTGGGCCGACATAGGCACTGTACTGAGTCCTTAATGCATCCTTATTGAGCTCATCATTTGGTGCAGAAGTGAGAGACTTGTCAAAGGCCTCCGCACAGGACCGGCGACCACAGGGCAGGCCCTTTGTCAGCTTCGTCTGTTTTTCTGCACGCAGGTGGTGGGCTCGGCTGGATTCGAACCAACGACCAACCGGTTATGAGCCGGCCGCTCTGCCACTGAGCTACGAGCCCTTTTGTGAACGAATGTCAGCTAATCGTCTCAGGCTTCCCCGCTTCTTCGGCCTCTCCCCTTCTGCAGGTACTGCTTCAGGAGTCAACCCCTTGGACTCCCCTATGTACACCACCCGGTCTTTGTTGACGGCCACGAAATCGAAGTTGGATTCCACGTTAACCAGTTTAGGCGCAACTCTGACGTTTGTCAGTGGCAGAAACTTGTCCTGCCCTTCCAGGTGATCTGCGAGTTGTTCCCATATCTCAGCATGCATCTGTCCCACAAGGTGGTACGGTGGCACATGCGCCTCGGTTCCCACCGGTTTCTTGGTCACCTTCATCAATTCCCTGACGCCGCTCGCCTCAGGTTGTCCTCCGCTTATCTCGGCCACAAACAGGATGTTGGCTTTCCTGATGTGGGTCGATGCCACATACTTCTGCCCACCAGCTCGAAAGAGAATCTTGACCTCCATCAGCGGCACAAAGTCCTTGCCGATGACCACACGGACGCTTGCCTGATGGTGCGCCAGCCCCCGGTCAAGTCCCTTGTTGAGGACATCCAGAAGACGCTGGGCATGCAAACAATACGTGTACCCTACCGCCGTCAGTTCGGGTGTACACACCACCACGCCCACCCGCCTGACCTCGGCATCACTCCACCGCTGTCCATCGTCGTCTCTTCGAGATTCTGGTGTTACACCTGTCTCCATCAGTACACTACCGTGCGCACTCTATCCGCTTCAACCCTNNCCTCGCAAGTTCAAAGGACTTCCCTCATAGACCCAGTATCTGTTTCTTCTTCCTGTTGAACTCATCTTCGGTGATGATTTTCTTGTCCAACAGCTCAGCCAGCCTCACTAGTTCATCGAAATGCGAGTCGGCTCTCGGCCCCGTTCTGGCGCCCGTCATCTTCTGCTCGATAGCCTCTCTCATGGCTTCAAACGCCTTCTGCTGGCCGGATCTGAAGATAACCACATTCTCGTCGCCCTCGATATCAGACTCCGAATCGTTGTCCTTCGGCCCCTTTTCTTCGAAGATGAACTGGATATACCCATCGGCTATTATGCCTGCCTTTTTGAACCGTACCGACACGATCTTGGAGATCAGTATATCCTTTTCAATCCTGCTTCCCCCGCCGAGAAAGCCGAGCGTGCTTCTGCGTTTGATCCTCACCATGTTGTGGAGCAGCTCCAGGTCCCTATGTGCACCCCTTGCGTGCATGAGCACTTCTTGCATCACCTTTCTACTCAACAACCCGGCGTCACTGAAGTCCAAGGCAAATAACGATTCCCAACGACCCGAAGAAATCCATGCAGCACCAGTGTATCGCCCTGGCTCATATTGGCTACTTGGCCGGCTGCGGAGGGGATGGGTTGGCCAGTCCCGCGGCCAGAGTCACAGGCACAGCCACTGCCAGTTCATCGAGCGTCCACGCCCCGGTCTTGAAAATGGTCCTGATCGGCTGTGGTTCTGAGTACAGGCCTATCTGATTCCCGGCAAGGAGAAAGGTACAGCCATTGATATTCGCCGCTTCATCGGTAGCCAGGTAAACAACAAAGGGGGCGATGTCCTGCGGGGGAGGCAGCAGACCTGTCACCTCCGGCCCGACGGGAAGTGGCTTTCCTTCGGCGCTAGCTTTCTCAATGGCCTCTGCCAGTTCCGCTGATAACGTCAGTCGCGTTGCTGCCAGTGGCCTGATGGCATTGCAGGTTACGCCATATCGCCCCATGTCCCGGGCCACAGTCCTGGTGAATCCCACTATCCCTTCCTTGGCGGCGCTGTAGTTGGCCTGACCCATGTTCCCCAGACCTGCTGGCGACGAAGTGTTTATGATGCGGCCGCTTCTCTGCCGGCGGAAGAGGACACACGCCGGCCTGGTGCAATGGAAATGTCCATAAAGGTGCACCTTCATGATGATGTCCCACTCCTCTGCCGTCATGTTGAAAATCATGCGGTCGCGGAGAATGCCGGCATTGTTCACCAGTATGTCCAGCCTGCCGAACGCATCAACGGCACTCTTGACGATATTCTCACCGCCCTCCGGAGTGGCCACGCTATCATAGTTGGCCACGGCCTCACCACCGCGCTCCTTGATCTCCCTGACCACGTTGTCGGCTGGTGAAGCAGCCTCGCCAACTCCATCCCGGCCACCACCAAGGTCGTTGACCACCACCTTGGCCCCTTCCTGGGCCAACAATAACGCCTCAGCTCTGCCGATGCCCCGTCCCGACCCGGTAACAATAGCCACTTTGCCTTTCAGTCTATTTGCCATCCGCCTTTAGCCTCCTTGTCCGGGCGTCATGCTGCCCGCATTCTCAACCGCCGCCAGTGTAATGCTTTGTGACTGATTTTGCAACGCCTCAGCGGCGGTTGAATTGACATTGCCCAGCGACTTATGGTAAACGATCAGTGCTCGAAGAACATCTCCCGCTCCGCTAAGATCAGTCGACCAGGCAGAAGGGGGGACA
>JAFNFZ010000135.1 GCA_017885485.1 Chloroflexota bacterium | reverse complement strand
ATGGCTCCCACTGGTACTGGCTCCTGGTGCTGATCTCATTCACGAAATCGATACTGTCATAGCGGGGCATGCTCCTGAGTCTTGACAGGGCTTCGTCCGTAGACTCCTCGCAGGCAATGGCTCCCATCATGACGCCACGTGCCCGCAGATGTCTGGTGATGGCCCGCGTGTCCACTCCGTAGATGGATGTCACGCCGCTGTCTGCCAGGAACTGATGCAGGGTGGTCTGGCTTTGCCAGTGACTGGGCTGGACACATGGCTCGCGGATCACAAACCCGTTGACCTGGATGCGCCGTGATTCAAAATTGACGTCATTGATGCCATAGTTGCCGACGATAGGGTAGGTGAGCACCAGGATCTGCCCGGCGTATGACGGGTCAGTGAGCATTTCCTGGTAGCCGGTCATGCTGGTATTGAACACCACTTCACCAAATGTGAAGCCCTCTCCTGCGAAGAGATAACCTTCATAAGACGTGCCATCTTCGAGCACGACAACTGCTTTCCTATCCATGTCCTACGTCTCCAGATTCATTGTGTCTCCATTCGTTTGACAGGCGGCGTGGCATTTCCACATATGCGAAAAGCCTCCTGTCAAGCTGACAAGAGGCTTTCTTTCTGGCTATGCCGATCATCCCCCCAATCTGGGGGACCCGGACCTGTTGTCCCTTGCCAGCCTCACCGGACCGACTTAAAGGTATGTTCTTAAGGTAACTCTGCCGTGGCGCTCAGCGTCTTCCAAGGGATGTCCGGACGCTCTCAATGCCACTGGCGGAATAATACCATACCCCGGGATTTGGTGACAAATCCTGGGCATAGGCTATGCATCGGCTAATCTAAAGGACGGGCAGGTATCTCTTCAGCTCGTAGTCAGTGACGCTGGTCCTGTAGAGGTCCCATTCGATCTTCTTGTTCTGAATGAAGCTATGGAATACGTGGTCGCCCAGGGCTTCCCTAACAAGTGCACTCTCTTCGGCCAGGTGAATTGCCTCAACCAGACTGCCGGGCAGCGTCTTTATGCCCCTCCTTGCCTGTTCCTCCGGCTTCATCTCGAAGACGTTCTCTTCTGTAGGTTCTGGCAGCGGATAGTCCTTGTTAATCCCTTCCAGGCCTGCAGCCAGTATCACGCTGAAGGTGAGGTACGGGTTGCATGCCGGGTCCGGAGACCTCAGCTCGACCCGTGTTGACTTCTCCCTTCCCGGCTGATAGAGGGGGATGCGGATAAGGTCTGAACGATTGCGGCGGGCCCAGGTGATGTAGACCGGCGCTTCGTAGCCAGGGACCAGTCGTTTGTAGGAGTTGACCCACTGGCTGGTCACGGCAGTGATCTCAGCGGCATGCCTCAGCAGACCAGCCAGGAAACATTTGCCGACTTTGGACAGATGGTAAGCATCATCCTTGTCGAAGAAGGCATTCCGCTCTCCTTTGAACAGCGAGATGTGCACGTGCATACCACTGCCGTTGACCCCGGCCAGAGGCTTGGGCATGAACGTGGCATAGTAGCCGTGCTTGATGGCCACCTGCTTGACCGCTAGGCGATAGGTCATCACGTTGTCGGCCATGGTCAGAGCGTCGGTGTATCTCAGGTCTATTTCATGCTGGCTGGGAGCAACTTCGTGGTGGCTGTATTCCACTCCGACCCCCATTTCCTCCAGAAGCAGCACGGTTTCGCGCCTCAACTCGCTGGCCACATTGGGTGGCGTCACATCGAAGTAGCCCCCGTTGTCCAGAACGCCGGTATTCTCGTTGCTGCGAAAGTAGAAATACTCCAGCTCCGGCCCCACGTAGCAGCCGAATCCCATGTCAGAGGCCCTCTTCAGGTTCCGTTTCAGTACATATCGCGGATCACCTTCGAACGGCTGCTGACCCGGCCAGTGAATGTCACAAGTCATCTTGGCTGTGGCGGACTCCAGGGGCATCCAGGGAACGATGGAGAAGGTGCTCGGATCTGGAACAGCCACCATGTCGCTTTCGTCGATGCGGACGAAACCCTCCACGGAGGAGCCGTCGAATCCGAGCCCTTCCTCAAACGCTCTGTTGAGCTCCTCCACTGTGACAGAGAAGCTCTTGTGATAGCCCAGGATGTCGGTGAACCACATTTCTACGAACTTGACGTTGTGGTCCTTGACCTTTCTGAATACGTTCTCTGTGGCTTCGCTCCGTCCAGCCTCTTGAGGTTTGCCTGACATAGTTCTCCCCCTTACCTCGCTTCATCTCCTGATGGCGACCTACGCTGCCTTTCGGCAGGGATGCGCTGTTGCGGTGTCTACTTCCTGGCGGCTATGGCGGCCTTGGCCATGGCCTTGAATTCTGAAATCGACTGCTTGCCCAGATCCTCACCGGTTCGCGCACGGACTGCGACCTGAGCGGCGGCCGCCTCCTTGTCGCCAACTACCAGCATGTATGGTACCTTCTGTAACTGAGCCTCGCGGATCTTCAGGTTCATGCGCTCTGAACGTGCGTCTACCTGCACGCGGAGGCCGTCGGATTTCAGATCGGCTTCCACCTGCCTGGCGTAGTCGAGGTGGCGGTCCGATATGGGTATGATGACCACCTGGACCGGCGCGAGCCATACAGGGAATGCCCCTGCGTAGTGTTCCACCAGGACACCGAAGAATCGCTCAAGGCTTCCCAGGAGGGCCCGATGGACCATGTAGGGTCGCTGCTGCTTGCCATCCTCGCCGATATAGGTCATGTCAAAGCGCTCAGGTATGTTGAAATCGAACTGTATGGTCGAACACTGCCACGGGCGGCCCAGCGCATCCATTATCTTGATGTCTATCTTGGGCCCGTAGAAGACTGCCTCACCCTCCTGTCTCTCGTGTGGCAGATTCCGGGCCTTGAGAGCCTTGACCAGCGAGGCCTCTGCCTGTCTCCACATGGCATCGCTGCCCGCATATTTCTCTGGTTTCTGAGGATCACGCACGCTCAAATCGACTTTGTAGTCATCGAAACCAAACCCCCGAAGCATGTTCAGGCTGAAGTCCAGCACCCTGAGAATCTCGTCCTCAATCTGCTCCGGTGTGCAGAAGATGTGGGCATCGTCCTGGGT
>JAFNFZ010000134.1:226-3692 GCA_017885485.1 Chloroflexota bacterium | reverse complement strand
CATCCCCTCTGGTCGTTGACCACCGATATCTGATTCTGCTTCCTGGCCAGCGCGAGCATGGTCTCGATGAAATTGGGGCCGTGGAGTCCAAAGAGCCAACTAGTGCGGATCAGATGGAATTTGCTGAGCAGCGAGAGGACGTGTCTCTCACCGAGGAGCTTGCTGCGGCCGTAGGCATTGATGGGGTTGGGTTGGTCATGGATGGTGTACGCTCCGTCCTTGGTGCCGTCAAAGACGTAGTCGGTGCTGAAGTGGACCAGGGGGACATCGCTTTCCTGGCAGATGAGGCAGAGGTTCCGCACCGCCAGACCGTTGATGGCGTTGGCCAGGAGTTCCTCTTGCTCGGCCTGGTCAACCTTAGTGTAGGCAGCGCAGTTGATGATGACAGCTGGGTGGAAACCGATGGTGTGGCCTCTTATGGCCTGCTGATCGGTGATATCCAGGTCGGGGTGGGTCAGGGCGAGTACGTCGTGGCCCTGCTGCTGGAGGCAGGGGACGAGGTCCATGCCCAGCATGCCGGCCGCGCCGGTGACCAGGACCTTCATCGCATCTTCACTTCCCAGGTGTAGGGAATGGATGGATCGTCATAGGGCACGCGGTGCTCGTCCGGCTTGTCGTAGTTGTAGAGCGCGGTGGGCACATTGACGATCGTGGTCAGGTCGTTGCCCACGGCGGTGAAGCCGTGATAGACCCCATTGGGGATCTTGACCAGGATGGGATTCAGAGTGCCCATGATGAACTCATTGACCATGCCCCTGGTGGGTGAGTTTTCACGTGGGTCGTAGAGCACCACCTTGGCCATGCCGCTGACGCAGATGAAGTGGTCGGTCTGGCCCTTGTGGTAGTGCCAGGCTTTGATCACGCCGGGATAGCAGGCGGTGACATAGGTCTGACCGAACTTCTCGAACTCCTCCCAGTCGGAGCGGAACATCTCCATCAGCCAGCCGCGGTCGTCGGGAATGAGGCGGAGCTTGCGGACCTTGACCCCAGAAATGTATTCCATAACGTTACCTCCGGTAGATGTCTCGCCGATGACCCACGCGAAGAATGACCAGATCATTGCCTTCAATGTCGAAGATCACTCTGTAGTCCCCAATTCTGAACCTGTAGGTGCCCAAGACTGGATCAACCATCTTTGTGCCATACTTCAAAGGTGCGCCAGCATACCGCCTCAACGTTTCTCTTATTCTTGCTCGAACTTCCGGACTTAGTTTGGACAGGTCTTTCACTGCCCTGTTGGTGTAGACTATTCCATGTTCCACAGTCTAGCTCTCGGAAAGGTCGGCATCTGCAATCACACGGCCTGCTCTGTAGTCCTGTCTCGCCTCCCTTATGCTCTCCAGATACTCGGGGCTGGTTGCTGCCAGCAGATTCTCAACGAAGAATTCCCTATCCTCCACGCTGAGTTCCTGCAGTGCAGCGATCAGGTCTTTGACCGAGAGCCCCACTTTGAGTTGAGCTTCTGCCATACGTTTTGCTGTTCCCATGGACTTCTCCTTGCACTTTGTTTCTGTATGTGCCTCAACTATAGCTCCAGCGTGGAGTCGCAGCCGACGAAGAGCCTGATGCCCTTGAAGCGCTCCTGGCCCTTCTTGACCTCGACGCCGTTACCAATGAGGCTGTCAGCGAGGCGTTCCACGTGAGAGATACGGCTGCGCTCCAGGATAACCGAGTGCTCCACCGATGAATACTCAACCACAGTGCCCGCCCCGATGCTGGTGAAGGGCCCGATGAAGGAGTTGCTGATGTGGCATCCCTCAGCAATCGACACCGGCCCACGGATGGTGCTCTTCTCCACCCGCGCGCCTTGCCTGATCTCCACCCGGCCGACTACCTGGCTTTCGGTGTCGACCTCCCCCTGAACGTTCCTCTGAAGGAGATTGTCGAGGACCACCCGGTTGGCCTCCAGCATGTCGTCTTTCTTTCCGGTGTCGAGCCACCAGCCGGTGAGAATATGGCTCCTGACGGTTTGGCCATTGTCGAGCATTTTCTGGATGGCGTCGGTTATCTCCAGTTCGCCACGGCGCGAAGGTTTGATTTGAGCGATGGCCCGGTGGATGAGGGGCTTGAAGAGGTATATGCCCACCAGAGCCAGGTTGCTCTTGGGCTCTTTGGGCTTCTCCACCAGGTGGAGGACCTCGCCGGATGAGTTGAGCTCGGCCACACCGAACAGGCGTGGGTCGGGCACTTCCTTGAGGAGAATCAGGGCATCGGTCGCCTGTGTGTTGAACCGCTGCACGAAGTCCTTGACCACGGCCTGCGTGAGGTTATCGCCCAGAAACATGAGGAAGGCAGAATCGCCCAGAAAATCCTGGGCGGTCTTCACGGCGTGAGCCAGGCCCAGGGGTTCTGGCTGGGGGATGTAGGTGATGCGGACGCCCCATCGTGAGCCATCGCCAACAGCCTCTCTGATGTTGGCGCCTGTCTCGGGGGAGATGATGATGCCTATGTCGGTGATGCCTGCCTCGCTGATCTGGTCCAGGACGTAGAAGAGTATGGGCCTGTTGGCCACCGGCAGGAGCTGCTTGGCAATGGTGTTGGTAATGGGCTTCAGTCTTGTGCCCTTGCCGCCGGCCAGGATGAGGGCTTTCATTGTTGATGGCTCATAGTTCATGGCTGATAGCTCGTGGCTCATAGCTGATGGCTCATGGTATTTGGCGTCTGCACCGTTAGTTCTGGCATGGGATAGTGCTTCGAGTTATCGGTCAAGAGCACCAGACCGTTGGCAATAGCTATGGCGGCAATGGCGACATCTGGCACAGAAAGGGTAACGCCCTTTCTCCGATAGGCATTCTTGGCTTCACCAGCGCTCCTGGATGCCTCTCTGGTCAACTCGTAGTGTTCTAGGCCGTCCAGAAACTCCTCGATTATCTCGCTCTCCTGCTCTCTCATGCCAGCATAGACCTCGATTATGTTGATGGGACAACAGCCCAGCGATGAGCCTTCTGAGAACAGCCTTCTGATTGCTGCAACTGTTTCGCGCCTTCCGCGAAGGTAGTCAACGATCACGGTAGTGTCGAGGAGATAGCCAACCATAGGACTACCTTGTGATCTCCTCAAACCTCTTGTCAGCTTCCTCTCTCAACTCCCTGACCCATCGGTAGGTTCCTTTCTTCTTGAGTTCAGGATAATCCTCATCCTTCCAAGAGCCAGCAGCCCTATCCAATGCCCTCTGCAGTTGCACCCTTTTCAGTTCTTTCCTGGCTGCTTCTGCTATGAACTGGCTTCTCTTGCGTTTGCCCATCAGTTTGTCTATGGACTCCAGAATGTCCGCAGGAAGGGTTAAAGGAGTCTTCTTCATCTTAGTCTTCATTCCATCCATTGCCTCTCTCCACCGAAGATATCTATATTAGGTATCTTAGTAGTATACCTTATTTCAATAGACTGTCAAGCTCGCAGATGATAGCTCATGGTTCATGGCTCGTGGCTCACAGCTCGGAGAACCAGGTGATGGTTTCGGTGAGGC
>JAFNFZ010000134.1:0-147 GCA_017885485.1 Chloroflexota bacterium | reverse complement strand
CTGCCTACATTGAAAATGCCCTGGGCCTCGCCTTCGGCCGCCAGTATGTTGGCCCGGACCACGTCTTTGATGAATACGAAGTCCCGTGTCTGGTCACCGTCTCCGAAGATGGTCAGGGGCTGTTTCTGGAGAGCCTTGGTGATGAAC
>JAFNFZ010000133.1 GCA_017885485.1 Chloroflexota bacterium | reverse complement strand
CGAAAAGTCGTCACTGACAGATCATTGTGTGAGTAGTATCTACCCGGGGAATGCCCCGTCGCAGTAGGTAGATATACCTATGTACTGCCTGGGCACCGATCCGACGTATGTGCTATACTCCTAAACAACCACCGCTGAATAATTGCCGTTTTGTATCGGCAGCAGAACTTGCATCCCATAGGATAGATTGGCAGGAGTTCCAGATTCCGCCGAACTCACATCGGAGAAACGGGGGGGCGCGATGAGGATGCAGCTCAGGAAGTCGTACAAGAGAATCATTAGGCCCTTCCGCGCCGACACCAGGTCACTCCGGTGCCTAAGATGCGATCACACCTGGAAAGCGCGGAAGAAGTCACGGCCGGACAAGTGCCCCAGCTGTGATAGCAGCCAATGGGATAAGCCCAGGGTCAGGTGGTCATGGTCGCCCTCCTATCGACACAGCATTGAAGGAGGATGACTTATCGTCTGCTTCTGGTCGGCTCAGTGCACGATACTGACTATTCCCAGTGGTTGCCCGCCCAGGTTACGCTGGGCCAGGATACTTCGGTCACACCGGTGATATTGCCGTGCCTGTTCAGGGTGTATTTGGCCTTGAACAAGAATCCCTTATGAAGATAGCTGGCTGCATCGTAGGTCGTCCCTGATGAACCTGTAGCTTCAACCAGGCCTGCGCTGCCATCCCAACCCTGAAGAACCTCTGCATCAAGCTCATCCACCCCAGCTTCATACATGCACAGGGCAACGGCAGTCCTCGCCTGATGCATCTCGGTGTTTGCCGCTTCGACGTTGCTGCTGCCGATGAAGCGGGTTGCCCCCAGCGTAGCTATGGCAGCCACTACCCCCAGTATGACCACCACCACCAGCAGTTCCACCAGCGTGAAGCCGCGCTCATCCCTCCGAGGCTCAACCGGATATTCCATGGTGACTGCAGTCTACAACGACCACCTTACAATCGCATCACATCGGGCTTCCCCAATGTCACTAATGGCTCTCAACCGCCTGTCATTCCGCACCACTACCGTCTGTGTCATCCCACACCCCCAATCCGCCTCAGGCGGATCATCCCGCACTTGATGCGGGATCCAGCCGGGGTCGGGGGTTGCGGGGACACATGAGTAACCCACCGATCTAGCGAGCCAACGAGGGCCAATGAGGGCTTGACAACAGGCACTGCTAGGCAGAAGATTGTAAGAGATTTGTCTGTATGATCTTACCATCGCAGACCTTCCTGCAAGAAGGAGGTGATGCCATTGCCCTGATTTGAGGAACATCCGAAGACGAAATCACTCGGCACTACAGACTAAATGCCAGAGGGGGGTAAACAGATGAAGTGGTTGATCAAGGGTGCAACATTCCTGCTCATTGCCTGTTTGATACTGGCCGCACTGGGTTGCGCTGACGAAGAAGCAAAAGAGATAAGGGTGGGCGTCATCGGCCCCATGCAGTTCCAGATGGGCGAACACCACTGGATGGGAGCCACGCTGGCGGCAGATGAGATCAACGCAGCAGGTGGTATCAAGGTCGGCGACGAATACTACAAGATCAAGCTGGTCCAAGTGGACTCCAACGAACTGGTGAGCCCTGCCGACGCCGCCACCGCAGCGGAGCGAGCCATCACGGTTGATAGGGTAGACTTCCTCATGGGGACCATCAGAAGCGAGGGCGCCATGGCCGTGCAGGAAGTCGCCATGGATCACCAGACGATATTCATGGTCTGCGGTTCCAGCGAAACCAAAATGAGCGACAAGGTGGCTCAGGACTATGCTCGCTACAAGTACTGGTTCAGAGTCACCCCGTTCAACAACACCTACCTGGGGATGATGAATTTCACTCTGGTGGGAATGGTTGCTCAACAGGTGGTTGCGCAGCTCCACACGGCGCCAAAACTGGCTATACTGGCCGAGAAGGCATCATGGACAGATGCCATAGTAGCTGCCGCCCAGACCATTCTTCCCACCAAGGGAATCCAGGTGGTGTCTGAGGTCTGGCGGCCATCGGGGCAAGCCGATGACGTCACGGCAGAGCTCCTGGCCATCAAAGACTCTGGGGCCAACATGATCATGACTGCTCTCTCCGGTACAGTGGGCATAGCCTATGGTAGGACCTGGGGGGAGCTGCAGATACCGGCCGCTTCGGTCGGCATCAACGTCATGGCCCAGGCTGATGACTTCTGGGAGAACACGAATGAATACGGTAACTACGAGATGACCCTCAACGTCTACGCCCGCGACGTGGAGCTGACCGAGAAGACGGCGGCGTTCATGGACGCTTTCATCGCCGAGAAGGGTCAAACGCCAACCTACAACGCCGGGACCTATGACGCGCTCTACATCCTGAAAGAGGCCATTGAGAGAGCCGACAGCCTTGACCAGGACAACATAGTTGCCTTCCTGGAAGAGACGGACTACATAGGCACCGGAGGCCGCTTCGTTTTTGACGCTAAACACGATGTAACCTGGGGGCCTGGTTACGTCACCGGGGTTGGCGTGCAGTGGCAGAACGGCGAACTTAAGGGCGTCTGGCCACCCGCAGATGGCTCCTGGCCGACTGGGGGGCCGAGTGTAACATACGCAGGCATAGTGGCCTACCAGATGCCTCCCTGGGTCATCGACTACTGGACCTGACCCGGAGTAGTCACTGGTCAGAAGACGCTGGTTGCCACCCGAATTGAGAAGGGCACAAGCGTGGATAGACACTGAGGATATCCCCTCGGCACGGTCGCGCCGGGGGGATATCTGGAGTTGCAGGACTTCTCGGTTGGACAGGGTATGGCGGAGAACATAATCATCTACGGACTGCTCTCAAGCGGTGTTTATGCTCTGCTTGCCGTAGGCTTCTCCCTCATATTTGGTGTCGCACGCATAGCCAACCTGTCACACACCGCCTTCTACATGCTCGCGGCCTACTTGATATACACCTTCGCCAGTGCCCTGGGTCTCAATCTCTATCTTTCCATCATCCTGGCCATCATCACAGTTACAGCCGTGGGAATAATCAGCTACAGACTCCTCATTGCCAGAGTCCGTCAGCATGAGGCAACAACCCTCATAGTGACCATAGCCATGGCAGTGATAATACAGGAAGCCATTCTCAAGGCATTTGGAGGCCAACCTCGAGGCGTGCCCAAGCTCCTCTCAGGGTCAACGGAGATACTCGGCGTTTCAGTGCTGAACCAGCAACTCCTCACGCTGGGTGTGGTGATCCTGATGCTGCTTGTCACATGGATCTTCTTAATGAAAACAAAGACCGGCGTCGCCATCAGATCAACCGCTCAGGATAGAGAAGTCGCCAACCTCATGGGAATCAATGTATCCAGGATGGAGATGCTCACCATGGCCATCTCGGTCGGTCTTGCGGCAATCGCCGGTGCACTGGTGGCTCCCCTCTTCGTGCTTACTCCCGGCATGTGGGCACATCCCCTGGTGATGATTCTGGCCGTCGTGGTGCTTGGAGGGCTGGGCAGCCTGAAAGGTAGCCTCATCGGGGCACTTGTCCTGGGTTTCGCTGAGAATCTCGTGGTTTTTTCGCGACCTGAGGGGGCCTATCTTAAGACATCGGTAGCTCTCACCGTCATGCTTATTGTGATACTGATCAAGCCGGAGGGCCTCTTCGGCATCGTCTTCGAGGAAGAAAGGGGATGAGTGTATTAGTGGCTTACGCCACCAGATCGTTCCGACTGCTAAGGGAGGAGGTATTCGTCCTCCCCGCCAGGACAGTATTCCTCTTGATCTGCATTCTTCTTCTCCTGTTTCCTCTCATTTCTCAAGAGCCGTTCATTCTCCGTGTGTTTATTCTGGCCGGCATCTTCGCCATCTTTGCAGCCAGCTGGGACCTGCTGTCTGGTTTCACTGGACAGATCAATTTCGGACATGCCCTGTTCTTCGGAGTCGCCGCTTATACGGCAGCCCTGCTCAACTGGAACCTGGGACTGGCGCCCTGGGCCACGATTCCCTTGGGTGCTGCCGCCGCGGTTCTGGCAGGTTTGGTTGTAGGCATACCGTGTTTGAGGTTGCGAGGCACGTATCTGGCCTTTGCCACGCTTGCTTTTCCCCTGATCTTGTTAGGCGTTGTATACGCCATCCCCAAGATCACTTATGGCGAACTGGGTATCTACGGGATAGAACCACTGGCCGGGTCAAGAGTCGCTTCCTACTATATCGCCATCCCATCCATGATTGTCCTGGGGTTTGTCATGTGGAAGATCACCGATTCCAAGATTGGTCTCGTTTTCCATGCCATACGTGAGGACGAGGTCACTGCACGGGCATCGGGAATAAACACCACTCGTTACAAGCTCCTTGCCTTCTGCCTGAGTGGGCTGTTTGCTGGCATCGCCGGGGGTCTCTATGCCCACTTCGTCAAGGCGGCCAGCCCGTCAACTCTGGAGCTTCTTCTGTCTTTTCAGGTGATCATATGGGCGGTCTTCGGTGGGATTGCCACCATCTACGGACCTATGGCCGGTGTCCTCATCCTCTACCCGCTCACCGAGTTCGTGCTCATAAGGTACCTGGCAGTACCTTCCGAGACGAGACTGCTCATCTTTGCTTCTATCGTACTGCTCGTTCTCCTCTTCATGCCCCAGGGTCTCACCACATGGTTGCGGGACAGGACAGAGAAGATATGCCCGCGATGCAAGCTGCAGAACCTGGCCTGGCGCCGGAAATGCAGGGTGTGTACAGCGGAACTCGGCTGACGGATTGCCCGGCTCCGTTACCTCAGCCCCATGGTCCCCCACAACCTCGCCTGCTTCCCACCGGTCCCTGGTTGACAGGGTAACCTATAGACCCAGGTATGTCTTCCTTATCGTCTCGTCCCTAAGCAGTTCCTCGCCGGTTCCCTGAGCGATTACCCTTCCATGAGAAAGAACGTAGTTCCTCGTGGCCAGTTCGAAAGCGGAGGTGATATCCTGCTCCACCAGCAGCAAGGCGATTCCCGTCTCACGGATCTCTCGAATGCGCTGAAACAACTCGGCTTTCAACTTGGAGGACAGCCCGGTGGATGGTTCGTCAATGCACAGCAGTCTGGGCCGCATCATAAGCGCTCGGCCAATGGCAAGCATCTGACGCTCCCCTCCTGATAGTGTCCCTGATACCTGTTTGGTCCGTTCCTTGAGCACCGGAAACAGCCTGTACACCTGCCTCAGGTTCTCCATCACCTCTTCCCTGTCCTTGCACAGATAGGCGCCGGCTTTCAGGTTGTCCATGACGGTCATCTCGGAGAACACTCGCGCTCTCTCAGGGCAATGCACTAGGCCTCTCCTGGCAATCTCGTGTGCCTGCATTGTCTCTATCTTCTCTCCGCAGAAATCCACGGAACCTCCGACGGTTATGTCGCCCGCCCGCGTCCCCTTCATGACGGAGCGTTCCCATTTCACCAGCCCAGTTATGGCCCGGAGCAGTGTTGACTTGCCGGCTCCATTTGGACCCACCAGGCTGACCAGTTCACCCTGTTCAACGCGCAGGCTCACCCCGTTCAGAAGCACGGCCGTGGCATAGCAGACACTGAGGTTCGAGACTTCAAGAAGCACTCGGGCAAACCCCCTTGCCGATGCACGCCTCGATCACCCTTTCATTCCTCACTATCTCGTCCGGGGTGCCATCGGCTATCAACCGGCCAAAGTCCAGCACTATCACCCTGTCCACTATCTTCATCAGTTCCGCCAGCTTATGCTCGATTATGATCATGGTTGGGCCTTCGCTGTGCAGTCGTCCGAACCTGCCTCCTTTGTGCAGTCGTCGAATCGACTTCCCCAGCAGCTCTGTTTCAGCCGGGTTGAGCCCACTGAACGGCTCATCTAGCAGAAGCATCTCAGGGTCAGTAGCAATGGCACGCGCTATCTCCAGACGCCTCAAGTCACCATGTGCCAGACAGGAGGCCGGCTCGCGGGCGAGATCAGAGATGCCTACGAATTCCAGAGCATCGAGAGCTCTGGCTTCCACCGTCTTCACCCACTCTCCCCTCTTCATCGCTCTGGGCGACAGACAGGCCACCATCACGTTGGCAATGATAGGCAGGCGGCGGAAAGGCCTGGTGACCTGAAATGTGCCGGCGATTCCCCGGTTGACGATGTCCCACGTCTTTGCTCTGGTTATGTCCTTCCCCTTGAACC
>JAFNFZ010000132.1 GCA_017885485.1 Chloroflexota bacterium | reverse complement strand
CTTGTAAAGCTCGATGGTAAAGGCGCGATAACCTGAGGTCCAGTCATGAAAGCCCCAAACGCCAGTGATCAGCCGAATGACCCAGTTGCCCGCCCGACTGAGGATTCGCCGGCGCAAAGGCCAGTCGCGTATCCCCCCACCCTGGATGTAGCGTGAACCCACGACTAGATCGTAGCCCTGAGCGATATGGAGTAGCATTTCGGGCAGGTAGTCCGGGTTGTGAGATAAGTCGGCATCCATTTGAACGATGATTTTTGCGCCCATGTTTTGATGGGCCCAACGATAGCCTTCCGTCAAGGCTAGGCCCAGGCCACGTTCGGGAATCTCGAGCAGCTGAACACGAGGGTCGTGTTCCATGAGGGCTCGGACCAGTTCTTGGGTCCCATCATGAGAATTGCCATCGACGATGAGAATGCGAAGGTCAAAATTCTGCAGTTCTGATTGCCGCTGCAAAGTCGCTCGAGCCAAGGAGCTGACCGTTTCCCGCTCATTGTACGTGGGAATTAGCACGACCGTCCTTACGGGCTCCAAGGAACGCATCGCGGTTGGTTCTGATATGCTTTCGTAGTTTGCCATGGAAGATCCTTAACAGTAAAACGCTCAATCTGCGCCGAAGTTAAACGTTCGTGGAGGCGCGACATAAGATTTGTGTCCCGGGAAAAGATTGACGGGATGATTCCCTGACCGACGAGATAATCGTTCAATGGGTTCAGTCTTTCGGAATGGGTCAGATGTTCATGCGGTCTGCAACTAGCCTAGCGTCTCACTTGGCCTGGATGTCGGCCATCACGGTTGTAGCGGCGCTGATTCGGGCTTTCGCACAAGAAGGTATCCCTCTTTACCCCGATTCATACCAGTTCATGCTTCTGACTCGTGGCCTGTCCGAATCGCTTCCCGTTACTTCAGCTATGGGTCTAGCGGGTGATCCTTGGGCCATCCCGTTCCATAAATTAGGCTATTCCCTTTTCAGTTGGCCATTCTCACCTCTAGGGGACGATCCTTTCAGGCCCGGTTTGATCGCTTCCTTCGTGGCTGGGACAGCGACCGTGCCTATCGTTTACTTGCTTGTTCTTGTCGCTCTAAGATCCCGCCTGGCCGCGGTAGGGGCAGCCACGGTCATGGCCTTATCTTTCAGCGCTGTCATCTGGTCCCGTTTCGTGATGTCGGAAGCGGTAGCGATGTTCTGGATCGCCTTGACGCTGCTCCTTGCGGCCTTGGCCGGGCGGGTACGCCACCCTTATTTGGGGGTTTTGACCGCTATGTCGGCGGCCCTGATGATTCTAACACGATTGGAGCTAGTGCTTCTCTTGCCGACCGTGGTACTGCTCACTCATGGGCAGGATAGGAGGGACTGGAGCTTCGAAAGGCGCTATTTGCTTCTGCCAGGGCTGCTAGTCTTGGCGGCGTTTTCCATTGTTTGGGGCTGGCTAGCTCAGGACATCGCCGAAGGACTCTCTCTCCATCCAGGATACCTGCTACGCTCTGCCTTTTCTGGTTGGGCAGGGACGGATCGTGCCACCGCTCCTCCGTTAGGGGTTGGCCTGTGGACCTTTGTCGGACACGAGCCCCTGCTGGTTCTACTCACGGCTCTAGGTGTGAGCGGAGCGCTTAGGCGTCGTGACAAGAGACTCTTGCCCCTTGCTCCAGGCCTAATTCTGCTGTTGCTGGCGAAGGGAAACGATTTCCGTTTCCTGGCGACCGCGGTGCCTCTTCTCGCGTGCATAGCCGGATACGGTGTTGAATTCTTAGGGGAATGGAGCATGCTACGACTTCGGGAACTCGGAGACAACCGCGCCCTCGCTCTCTCCGCTGTCATAAGCTTTGGGGTCGTGATTTTGTTGTTCCTGCAAGTTGCTCAAACCGAGAGCCGACCGCTTCCTGACAAGGGATACGAATATGAACTTGCCCAGAAGATTGAAGAACATGTCCAAGCCCAGCATCTGGAGGATGTCTTGGTCTGTACCTACTCTCCAGAGGCTGTACACTTAGTCACCGAGTTTGCAGTCAGACGGCTCTCTTCTCCCCAGTTGACCAACTGTACGGAGGAAGGCACCAATCCCCGCGAAGTCCTCGTGATAGTCGACGAGGGCATTCGCCGTCACTTTGGCGATGCTTTCGAGCAGGAGGTGCGAGCAGCAGGTACGCTACTTTTCGAGATGCCAATGGACGCGCCCTATCTAGATGGTTCGGCCACTATCAAGAACCATTTGCCTGCAACGGCCTATTTACTTAGATAGCATTGAGCCCAGGCGGAGCCGAGCCTCGCGGCGGGAACCCCCCACGCCGATGGGGATGTCATTGGAGAGTGTGACGGTTCGAGTCATGGCGTGTTGAGCGTCAGCGAAAGTGGGCCAGCTCCTCGGCGAGACTCGGCCATGAGGAGATCGATGGGCGACCTGTGCCCTCTCCTTACGTCAATATTCATCAGGTTAACCCCGACGCGTGGTCGCGCGTTTCAGATATTGGGTGGAAAGGATCTCGACGAGGGAGAAAGGCTCTGGGGGGCTAGCCCGCAGGGCGGGGTGTTGCTATGAGACTTCTTGGGCGCATTTGGGGAATCCTGGACACTGTCGGACAGGGGCTCAGCAGGGCTGGATCGAGGCTCCACTTACCGAGGGTTGGATCGCCCAGGAGCAGGTTCGGCGTCGCGGCTATAGTGGTTTGCGGCGCAGTGGTTCTGGTAGCCGTGGGAATCTTCGGGGCACTCAAAGCCCAGCTGGACAATGATGATGGCCTCCCCACCGGCGACCTGAGGGCAATAATTGCCCTCACTGACCACAACCAGGCGATCCCCACAGCTACCATTACCCCGCTCCCTGAGGTGGCTGCGCTTATGCGAATGGTCATCGAGAAGATGGGGGTGGATGCGCCCATCATCACCTTGGGGCTCGATGCCAACCGCCTGCCGCAAGTGCCAGACGGCCCTGATGCGGTGGCCTGGTACGACTTCAGCGCCAAGCCCGGCCAAGGGAGCAATGCCGTCTTCTCCGGTCACGTGGACTGGACAGTGAACGGGCAGCCGGTGACCGCCGTCTTCTGGGGGCTAGGAGAGCTGGAGGAAGGCGACGTGGTGAAGCTTCTCCTCGAGGATGGCAGCGAGCTGCAGTATCGCGTCACGAACAGCGCCACGATCAAGTACGATGACCCTGAAGGCGTAAGGGTTATGGACAAGACTCCCACCGATGTCATCACCCTCATAAGCTGTGGCGGCACGTGGGTGCCCGACCGTTCGAGCCCGTTGGGAGGAAACTACACGCAGCGTGTGATTGTTCGAGCCGAACGGGTG
>JAFNFZ010000131.1 GCA_017885485.1 Chloroflexota bacterium | reverse complement strand
TGCCCCCATACACCCCTCCTTGACGGCAATTCGCCAGATGTACGACCCGAGTAAGGGCCAGTCCGCCATCCCCGTTCTGTATGTCTGCTCACGGAAACAGACTATTATCACATGGCCATAATGTCAATGGGGGTGAGGTTGCGCCCACCTGTGGCATTCTCAGTGCCGACGAAAGGCACTCCTCAGATCAAAGTATCAGACTCAAGGCAGAAAGTCTGACCTACCTTACGATCAGGCAATCCCAGAGTGGTGTGCGGGGGGCTTGGCCGCTCCTCGACAACTAGACAACGGGGGGGCTAGTGACTATCTCAGGGGTTGCTGAGGTGTGAGATGTGCTGAATTGCCGGACTCACTTGCTCAGGGTGGTCTCCTCCTGCCCGGCCCGCAAAGCCCTGCGAGCCCGGGTGAGCAGTCCCTCCACAGATTTGGGTGATCGCCGCATGATTCCGCTTATCTCAGAGACCGACATTTCTTCTACATACTTCAGTATCAGAACTTGCCTGTAGTTCCCAGGTAACCGCGACATAGCCTTTTCGACAAACTCGCGATTCTCCACGCATTCGGCCATATCGGCCATATTTGACTTGATCCTGCCGAGCCCTTCCGGATCATTGCCATCAATATCCAAGGAATGCTGCTGATGCCTGTGTTCCCGGAAACCCCGACGGTGGAAGTCAGCCACCTTGTGGTAGGCTATGCTGCACAACCAGGTGTACAGGCTGCTGTCCCCGCGAAATTTTTTTTGTGCCCGCAGAGCAGCCAGAAAAGTCTCCTGGACTACGTCCTCTGCTGCCGCCTGGTCTCTACCCAGTTGGTTGAAGACCAGGGAGTAGATACGATCGAAGTACGTGTCATACAGATACTCCATAGCTGCGGGATCGCCATGGCGCAGCCTGTCGATCAATTCAGCGTCTTCTGTCGTCTCTCGAGAACAAGTTCCCTTAGTGGTCACTATGAATCCTCTTGTTGATTGCCAGCCCAAGAATCGACTTGTCCCTCAGGTGGCCGCAGACTGCAGAGCGTCTTCCTTGTCAAGATTGAGTTGTTCGAAGGTATCTCTGTTCGACACTTGCGGCCTGGCCAAGTCCAGCACTCCTTCGTGTTCCCCCAACTTCCTGAACATGTAGCCAACACCCATCTTGGTCACTATGTACCTGGGGTTCCGTTGGTAGTCGCCTATCTTCCTTCTTAGCCGGGCTACCGTCACCTGAAGAACGTGGTCATCGCCGCGATACTCCGGCCCCCACACCTCAGTCAGCAGGTAGTCCTTGGTAATCATACGGCCAGCATTCCGGGCCAGAAGACAGAGCACCCGATACTCGGTATGGGTCAACGGAACCTCTCGATCGACCATGGCAACCGATCGGTTGGAGAAATCTATGCGCAGCTCTCCCAGCGCCAGGGGCGGTCGCTCCAACTTCTGCTTGAATCTCGTCCGGGTGAGTACTGCCCCCACACGGGCGATGAGCACGTTGATGTCAAAAGGTTTGGCCATATAGTCATCAGCTCCCATGTCAAGCCCGCGAACAACGTTCTGGAGTTCCCCTTTGGCAGTGATCATCATCACCGGTATGTCGGAGAACTCCCGGATGCTCTGGCAGACCTGGAAGCCGTCCATCCCGGGCAACAGGACGTCAAGCAGGACCAAATGAGGTTTCTCCTGCCGTATCATGCGTATCGCCTGCTCCCCGTCTCTGGCCGTCAGTACACGGTATCCCGCCATATCGAGATTATGCGTGATCAGCTTCACTATTGCTGCGTCATCGTCGACCACCAAAACCAGAGGCTTCAACACGGCCATGCCTGATTGGCCAACGAACCCGGGTCTTGGTGGAGTCGCCGTGGATGCAGGTCGCCCGCCGGCACCGCTTTGCCTCAACAGTGGGCCAGAGGCTTGGTCAGGAATGTTGCGGGGATCCATATCTCGCTCTCCTAGCAGTGCTTCCAATCGCACAGCGACTTGGTGCTGAGAGAGGAGTATAAGGCAGAAGCATTGCCCTCATGTCTCAGAGCCGATCTGTGACGTCACAATCTTCTTTCAAAGATACTGAACGCGACACATACCTGCCCCAAGCACGAGGCTTTTGCAGCCTGCGGGGTGGCTACGCCAAGTGTCAGGATTGGCCCCAGGCAAAGCCGCGATCAAGAAAGACGTTCAGACAGGCCTTCCAGTGTCACAGGACAGGCAGAACAACAGAATGTTCACGTGGATGCAGTCCTGGCATATGAGGGTTTCCGCCTGATGAGTCTGCAGGGAAGATGGTTGAAGACAGGCTTAGAATACTTCCCTTACGTTCGAATGCAGGCCACTGCCCACCTTCTCAATGGCCTCGTGTCTCCCTTTGTTGAGTTCTTTCTGCCTTGTGTCAAATTCTGCCTGGGAGTACAACCGCTCCGGGTGAAAGTATAGATCATCTACCCGTCTTACAGCCGCAGGAACCTTGAAACCGGAGGGGGAGTCTGCCCAGTCTGTTAGCTCTCCCCTCAAGAGGCATTCCAGTATAGTCAGTGTGTGCTCCAGCTTTATCTTGTTGTATTGTTCCCCCTCGCCTATCCAGCCAGTATTAACCAGGTAATATTGCATCTGTGGAATGCCCCTGGCTATTTCGTAGAAAATATTGGCGTGTTCCGCCCTGCTACCTGCCATAAACGGATCATAGAAGAACTCACTCCTGATCCTGCCCGCCTTCGTGGGGTCGCCGGCAGATGACTCCATCGCCTGACCCAGGATCATGAGTGCTACCGCCTGCTCCCTAGTCAGTTGGCATATGGCCGGAATCAAAGGCCCCCT
>JAFNFZ010000130.1 GCA_017885485.1 Chloroflexota bacterium | reverse complement strand
AACCGCAGCAAGCGGGGGATAACCCTGGATATCAAGAAGGAACGAGGGAGAGAGATACTGTACCAGCTGATACAGAAATCAGACGTTTTCATGCACAACTTTCGCCCACAGGTAACCGTAGCATGGGGGATAGACTATGATACCATAGCCAAACTCAATCCTATGATTGTGTACGCCCAAGGCTCGGGCTGGGGATTGGAGGGTGGCGCTGAAAGTGCGGGAGGTGCGTTTGATATTGCACCAGCAGCAAGAACTGGTTTGATGGATCATGCGGGCGATCCCGATATGCCGCGCCGTCCCGTAGGTGGGCTTCTGGACGGGGCAGCGGCAATGTGTTTGGCAGCGGGTACAATGGCTGCCCTTCACGCACGACAACGAATCGGGAGGGGTCAAAGAGTCGATACATCTCTCTTTGGCTCCAGCATTGCTCTGTTGACGGTCGCTATAACACAAGCCATTGCCTTTGGCTTCAGTTTTGTCAGAGGTGATAGATCCAATACGCTGAACCCCCTGTACACCTGGTACAAGTGCGCCGACGGGGGCTGGATTCAGCTTCTCATGCTACAGCCAGAAAAGTACTGGCCCTTGTTCTGTGAAGTAGTGGGAATAGAACACCTGAAGGACGATCAAAGGTTTCGGACCATGCGACCAATGGTAGCGAATCGGTGGGAGTTGATACCGATCTTGGACCAGGTCTTTGCCACGAAGTCCAGGGGGCAATGGATGAGTATCCTTGCTGAGCATGGTCTTGCCTATGCGCCTATTCAGACCTTCCTTGAACTCTGTGACGACCCTCTGGCGATAGCCAACGGCTACATTACGGTGTGGGACCATCCTACCTACGGTCGCGAAAAGGTGGTTGGGTTGCCGTACAAGTTCAGCGAAACGCCGGCGTCCATAAGACCATGCCCCGAGTTCGGACAGCACACCGAGGAGGTTCTCCAAGAGCTGGGCTACAACTGGGACGAAATCGCCAAGCTCAAGGAAAAGGAGGTGATCTGAATCGAGTCAGTCAGAAATACCTCATCGATACATTAGCCGACCAACTAGGGTGGTGAACTATGGGAGAACTGAAAGACTACAGCGGAGACTACGTTCCCAACTTGAAACTGGAGGATCTATCCAAGGACTGCCTGGTTAGCCTTTTCAATGCAGCCGGCAAGCTCTATCTGGGATTGGATCGACACTGGAATCGTGTCTCCAGGGAGAGATTCGGTGACAAGGTGACATGGGAGTTGGAGAGAGAGATGTGGTCCCATGCCACACCGGACGAGATCAAACGGACCATGAAGGCAGCCAACATCCGGGGAGACGACCTCGTGGCACTGGCCAAGGTTTTTCAGGTGGATCCCGCAATCAACGGAGTGAATCAAATAGAGTTGGAGTTCAAGAACAATCGCTTGATACTCACCACCAAGCGCTGTGTGACGTTGGAAGCCTTCGAGAAACTGGGGGCCATGGATTATATCAAACTTGGCTGTGACTTGGATGCACACATGTGGCCGTTGGTGGCCAGGACGGTCAATCCCAAGATAAAGCAGAGAATGCTGAAGACGCCGCCCCGCAAGAGCAAGGACGACATAGCCTGCCAGATGGAATTCTGGGTCGAGGATTAGAGGGCACCCAGATTATGAAAGAGATGCAATAAGGAGGAGGTTGACATGAGCCAGAAATGGATGAGGTCGACTTTGGCGCTAGTTTTGGCAGTGGCCTTGGTCAGTCTGTTGGGTCTAGGAGGTCTAGTAGGCTGTGGTAAGGAGAAATCGGAAGTCGAAGAATTGCAGCCGACGACCTGGAAACTAGTTCACAGTTTCCCCGAGACTGGCACAAGAGGTATGGCCGCAGCGAAGTTCAAAGAACTGGTGGAACAGGTTACTGAGGGCAAGATCACAGTTGACATATATCCAAATGGCACGCTACTGAGTGGTGCCGATGCGGTGACAGGAGTGATAACCGGAGCCGTTGACGTCACGTTCGATCCTCAGTACTTCTGGCAGTCTCGCATTTCCTGGATATCCTACCTCTATCTCTACGGACTTTGGCAGAGTTGGCAACATGCCTATGACGTCTTCACCAACCCGGTGTGGAAAGAAACAATGACCAGACAATATGCAGCCGTAGGTGGACATTACCTGGGTGACGACGTCGAGAGCCTGGCCGCCGCTGCTTACTACAACAACGACGAGCCCGTATATAGCGTCATGGACATGAAAGGGTGGAAGTATGGTATATACCAAGGCTCCACTCCGTCGGTGAGTGCCAAGTACATTGGGTACGAATTCGTGACTATACCCTATGGGGAACACCAGTCTGCTATTACCACGGGGATGATCAAGGCGTTCTCCATTTCCGTTGTTAATGGCGTTGCGTCGAAAGTCTGGACATATACCAAGTACGCACTTGTAACCGGCGCCTCTTCAAACTCGGTGGTCGTGATGAATCCGTCGACCTGGAACGCTCTTCCGGCCTACTGGCAAGACGTCATCCAAAACCAAGTCATGCCTCAAGTAATTGACTACGCTTTGGAAGTCGGTCAGAGTAACGAACAATCGGATCTCCAAAAACTGAAGGACGGTTATGCAAGTGTAGGCGGCTTGGTCACCGAAATGAGTGCGGAAGCGACCAAAGAGGTTGGCGACGGCATGAGGGCAATGCCAGAAGTGACGAAGTACATTGCTGCACTCGGGACAGATGCCGCTAGCGTGATCTACGATTGGCAGCCGCACTAGTTGACGACTGACGGAAGCGGGGTACCCCGCTTCCGTCAGATAGTAGACGGTCCGATTTGAACTGGGCGGTATGACAGATGATTGTCGAGAAGTCGCTTAGTCTCCTTCAGCGCGTCTGCATCGCGATAGGTGGAACTTGTTTGATCGGGAGCTTGGCGCTGGTTGTAATAGATATAGTGGGCAGGCTGATCGGCTTCAGGGTTGGTTTCAGTGGGCAAGTACAAACGCTATGCGTAGTGTTTAGTGCCCTCGTGCTTTTTGGCTCGGTTTCGAGGAGAGATGAACATGCCAGAATAGCCTATGTGTCTCAGCTGATCTTCCGTCGCCGAGCAAAGCCGCTCTATCTGTTTCTGGAAAACGTGTGTGCACTTCTGCTCTTGGGTTACTTCATGTGGGCTGGGAGTCAGCTAATTGCCTCCCACGTGGCGACAGGATTCCTAGTTGTGCTTTGGCCGTCAGGGCCCGGAGGAAACGACATTGCCTACGGGGCATGGATAAACATCGTCCTTATGGAAGTTTGCCTCTTTACAGCCTGGGTATTCTATGCTGAACGACTCTGGAAACAGATTCTCGGTGTTCTTCACGGCCGCAGAACACCGCAACTCGGCGTAGGTGATGGGGAGAAGAGACAAGGGGAAAGTCACGGTATGGCTCGGTAACTGACACTGAGCCTGGTTGACATCAGTTCGTTAGGCGGATCGGTGCAGGCCGTGTGCGCACGATGATTGATAGAGTCGGCGGCCGTGTTCTCATTGTCCGGGAATGGTGCCTCTGCGATCACGGAGGCAGTCACGCAAGAGCCGTGCCGACGCAACCAGAGTTCCGTTTTCGAGCCTTGCTGCTACCTGCTGGAGGACAAACAGGGGGCTGGCAGAGACAGGGCCCGTCAAGAAACCAGGCTACACTGTTCCAATAGTCTTCTATTGCCCTCCAATACCGATGTCTAGTTGTGCAAGTAGTCCAAACGAGAGGAGCTCCCCAGGAGAGGTGTTGGCAAAGGGGCAGATCAAACCGGCCTCGGCTGGTTTGTGCACTACGTCAACAAGTGGTGCTGGCAGCACAAATCGTTCTTGGCTTCTACGCCCAAAGCGAAGCTGTGCACTCTTGCCAGGGATGGGTCGGGTTCTCACAGCGGTATGAGCCCCGTCAACTAATGGGAGACTGCAAGCAAAGACTGGGAAAGGACTGAGCGGATGGCAAAAGCAGGTCTGATTCTAATAGTCATCTTCACGGTACTTGGACTGCCGGTCTGGTTGAGCATTGCCTTCGGCTCGACAATGGCCCTGTTGGACTGGGGCTACGGCCCGGAAATGATAATAAATACCCTATACAGCAAATTGGCGAGCATCACGCTCTTGGCCATACCCCTCTTCATATTCTCGGGGCAACTACTCTCCCGCTCGGGCGTGTCAGAGCCCATGGTCGAATTCTCCACCCGTATGATGGGAGGTATCCCCGGTGGCCCAGCCTATGCCATCATCTTCGTCTGTGTTGTGTTCGCTGCTATGAGCAGTTCTAGCTTGGCTGCTCTCGCTGGCCTGTCTCCGATTGTCCTGCCGATGATGCAGGAGATGGGCTATAGCAGGAAGTTCAGCTTGGGGCTGCTCATGTGCGGCTCAGCTCTCGGACCGTTGATACCGCCCAGCATCTACCTGATCATTTTCGCCCAGATAACAAATCAGTCGGCGAGTGATCTCTGGATAGCAGCCTTTCTGCCGGGCTTGCTGACAGCATTCCTGTTGGCGGTCAGCGTCTTCGTCTATACCAGAATGGGGCACTACGAGAGGCCACCGTCCTCCACATGGGCAGAACGGGGTCGGTCTTTCAGGCGTGCCTGGCCATTTATGATAATGCCGATCATCGTTCTGGTTCCCATCTACATCGGGTGGTATACCCCAGAGGAGTCCGCAGCAGTTTCCGTCGTCTTTACCCTGTTTCTCGGATTCGTGGTCTACAAAGGATTGACTTTGAAGAAAGTATGGCAGTCCGCTGTGGAATCGGCGCACCTGACATCCATGGTGTTGATCATCCTAGCAGCTGCCTTCTTGTTGAACCAGGCATTCACGTACCAGAGGATACCCTTTGAGATAGCTGATTGGTTTTCAAGGGCAGGGTTCAGCGCTCTTACGTTCCCCCTCGTAGCCATCCTCCTTTACACTGTAATGGGTATGTTTCTTGACGCAAATTCTATCCTGGTCATAGTGGGGCCAATGCTGCTACCTGTGGCGACAGGCTTGGGGATCAATCCCGTTGCCTACAGCGTCTTTATTTGCCTGATGGTTGAAATCGCTTGTCTTACTCCGCCTTTCGGCATGGTCCTCTTTGCCGCTACCGGGATTGTAAAGGAAGATTTTGCCTTCGTGTCAAGATCCGTCTCGTACTTCTACCCAGCTCTGGCGGTGGCAGCATTTCTCATAATCTATGTCCCACAGATCAGCACGTTCCTTGGTTCATTGATGGACTAGGACGCTACGGCGTCATAATGAACAGATCTTGACGAAACTGGCCCACGGGGGCGCAAAGGGATGTGCTCCTGATATTGAACTTGTGCTCAAGGAATACTACCCTATCAGAGGGCTCGCTCCGGATGGCCGTCCTGCTAGGGATATGCTTGAGCGGCTGGGGCTTTCTGATCTGGGGGGCCAGACTGTACGGATGACCTCGGACTATGCCGGGTTCTGCCTGAAGAAGGGTCATCAGCTTATCGTTGATAGGGCAAGCCTTGTGTATTGTGTATGAAGTATAGGAAATCAGCCATAAGGAGGTACGCCACGGCCGAGTCAGCTAGTTTGGAGTCGCGAATAAGGACCCTGGAAGACATTGAAGAGATACGGAAGCTCAAAGCCAAGTACTGGCGCTGTTTGGACCGGAAACTCTGGGATGAACTGGCTGATTGCTTCACCGAGGATGCCGTTGCCGAGTACAGCCAGGACGGATCCCGGGAGGGCCGCGAAGCGATCATCGGTTTTCTGAAGGATATCCTGGCGAAAGAGGCTGTGATCACCGCGCATGGTGGACACAATGCGGAGATCGAGATACTGGACGAGAATACCGCCAGGGCTACCTGGGCGTTGAACGACTTGGTAATAATGCAACCTGGTACAAGGATGGAGGGATGGGGGTACTACGAAGACATCTATGCCAGACAAGATGGGCGATGGCGCAAGAAGAGGAGCAGACTAGTGCGATACTTTGAGGAGTTGGGCATCGGGAAGCGGTGAACCGGGGGCGGAGCGCTTTGAAGACTGTCATCGAGTGAAAGGAGTCCTAACCTGATTTCGACCAAGAAGACCATCTTTTTGACGGGCGCCACCGGAGATATGGGCTCGGAAGTCCTTAAGGAACTACTGGCCAGGAATGACAGATTCAACGTCGTGGCTCTGGTGCGGCATTCAGAGAAGAACGAGAAGCTAATGACTCCGTACGAAAAAGCTCCCGGGATGACGATCGTCTGGGGGGATCTGACGCATTTCGAGGATGTAGCTTCTTGTGTCGAGACTGCCGACTATGTGCTGCACTGCGCCGCCATAACTTGTCCTGCGGCTGACTATTACCCTGACGAGGCGGCCAGAGTCAACTTCGGATCGGCGCGCCATATCGTGCGAGCGATCAAGGAACACCCGAACGCCGACGGAATTCGGCTGGTAAGCATTGGAACCGTGGCGGCAACCGGAGATCGCCTGCCCCCAATCCACTGGGGGAGATGCGGCGATCCACTCAAGCCAAGCATGTACGATTACTATGCCACCACCAAGATCGCTGCGGAACGGGAGATCATAGAGTCCGGCCTGAAACACTGGGTCTCACTGAGACAGACGGGAATACTGACCTTCGGGGGAGCGCCGGCGGATGCAATTATGTACCATCACCCCCTACACTCTTGTGACGAGTGGGTCACTGCCAAAGATTCCGGAACGCTCTTGGCAAACATCTGCGAGGAAGGTGTCCCTGACGATTTCTGGTGCCGCATATACAATATCGGCGGTGGGGCAAGTATGAGAACAACCTGCTACGAGTCCCTTTCTGCCATCTTCAAGCTGAGGGGCATGGACTTCCGAGAGGTGGTGGAGCCCAGTTGGTTTGTAACCCGCAATTTCCATATGCAGTGGTATGAGGACTCGCAGCTGCTGGAGGACTACTTCCACTTTCAGAACCACACGTTTCAGGACTTCCTCAGAATCCGTCAGGAAACCCTGCCCCCAGATGTCAGAAATCGCAAACCTGTGCCCAATTCCGCGATCAGAGAGAAACGATTCTTGCCCTTAGTTGTGTCCAAGAATGGGCCGATGTATTGGATCGTGAACAACTTGATGAAGAGGATCAACGTGTTTTTTGGATCTAAAGAGAAATGGGCGCAAATCCCTGGTTGGGATGCGTTCGAACATGTGAGACCGACCGATAAGCCCCAGCGCCTTAATCATGGATATGATGAAGAAAAGCCCAAATCCAAGCTTGACCTGAATGACATGAAAGGGGCCGCGGAGTTCCGGGGCGGAAGATGTCTGTCAACCGGTATGGATACCGGTGATCTGAAGATGAAGCTCAATTTCCAGTGTGCTTTCGGACACGAGTTTGAAGCCAGTCCGACTGCAGTGTTGCTTGGAGGACACTGGTGTCCGCACTGCGAGGCTCCTCCCTGGAACTATGATGAGATTGCGAAGCGGAATCCCTTCTTCGCACAAGTCTGGCATCCTCTTCATGGCAGAGATGAAGACAACCACTGTGACTCGAGAGGTTGCGAGGACCTCTTCTGATTTCGATGCGCAGAGAGGGACTCAACGTTACGCTCAGGACAGAACAGCGTAGCCGGGGTCCGAAATCTCTGCACGCAGGAGGGAGCGAAAGTGAACATGACGACTTGGGACTGTATTCGGATTTGGGGGCTTCTGCATCACACCACTTGGGCGATTGCCAGGAATCGCCAGAACGAACTGAGTGAATTGGGCACGACGATGATGCGGGCATCGGTACTGTTCATTCTGAAGAACATAGAGGGTCCGATCACTCCAACAGTGCTATCACGATGGCTATTCCGGGAACCCCAGAGTGTAGCTGCTTTGCTCAATAGCATGGATAGAGAAGGCCTTCTGAGAAGGTGCAAGGACCTGGACAGGAAGAACATGGTGAGACTGGAGTTGACTGAGAGAGGTGAGGAGATCTACAGGAGATCCGTGGAGAAGGTCGATGTTCTGTCGGATATACTCTCCGGTCTTTCAACTGAGGAATTGGCCACTCTTGAGAAATACCTGCTTAGGCTTAGAAGCCGAGCCATCAGGAAGCTCCAATTGAAACGATCGGTGACGAATTTCCTACTCCAACCCCCACTTGACACCATGAAGACGACGTAGGATCTGCGCGGGAGATGTAGGTCGGTACCGCCGAGGAATGAGAGGGTCTAGCCTCAGACAGGGGTGAGGCATACAATCCAGTCGGGCAAAGGGTGAGAATTGTGGCGATCGGTTTCAGAGTGACCGCGATTTCACAGTTGCCTCGTGCGGCTTCCTCTCAATGCTTGCCCGCGTTCAGAGCGGCAATGTAGCCGAACACCATTGATGAGGATATCGTTGCTCCACCTCCAGCGTAAGAGGCTCCCATGACAGGAGAGGAACAATTGCCGATGGCGTACAGGCTCTCAATAACTGCCCCGTCCTCTCGAAGCACGCGCGCCTGTGCATCCGTTCTCAACCCTCCTTTGGTGCCGATGTCGCCAGGCCACATCTCGATCGCGTAGAACGGAGGCTTGTCTACTGGCCTGAGGCAAGAATTCGGCCTGACAGAGGGATCGCCGTAGAATCTGTCAAGGAGGCTGTCGCCCCTACCGAATTCCTGATCCTTTCCCTTGGCGGCATTGGCATTGAAAGCATTGATTTCCGAAATGAGTCCTACTGGGTCGATACCGCACTGCCTCGCCAAGCCCTCGATTGTGTCGGACATCCTGATGTATCCCCTGTCGATGAACATCTTTGGTGTCTTGCCCGGCATCATGGGTCCTGTGAGATACCTACTCCTGAAACGGCTGTCAATGATTAAGTAGGCTGGAACCGCATCGTGCCCTTGCCAGTGGCTGGCGTACTGGGCCTTGACCACATCACTGTATGGTGCGGCTTCGTTCGTGAACCTTCGCCCCATTTTATTGACCATGATCGAGCCCGGCAGGTTCCTTTCCACTATAGAGACTATCGGTTTGGACCAGCCAGACACAAGACTGGTCGAAGCCCACCAAGCGTCATACATGAAATCGAGTGCTGCGCCAATCTCGCTTGCCATTCGTATGGCGTCACCCGTGTCGTTCCTGCTCGCTGCCGACCACGCAGTTGAGACTGGCCCACGTTGGTGTTGCTCACGCATCGCCTGATTGTGTGCAAAACCGCCGGCAGCCAGGATGACAGCTTTTCTCGCTCCTATGCGTGTGATCCTGCCGGATCTCAGGGCTTCCAAACCGGCAACACGGCCTGCATCCACGATTAGGCTGTGAGCAGGAGTCTCCAGCCAGACAGGAATGTTTCGATCCGCCAGAGATAGGCGAAGACGCGCCACCAAAGCATTGCCCAACGTCAGCCGGCTATCGCCTTTGCCAACGCACCTAGTCGGATCAAGGTAGTAGCGTGCAAAAATCCTGATGGCTCCCAGTCTTCCCCACCACGAAGAGTCCAGCATCGCTACGGCTTCATTCACGGTCAGGGACGCTTGGCGCGATATGCGGTGATCCTGTATTTGATCGAATCCCTTCGTGAGTCTGCGAATGCTGATCGGCACCGCCTCCAGCGACCTGCCCTCAGGCTTGGCACCCTTTGCATTCTGATAGTAGTCGCACATTCGACGCACGATAGCGAAGCGTACACGACTATGCTTCTCGAGGTATTCCAGCATCCGGGGACCCGATGCCAAATAGGACCACAAGCGGTCTTCCCGAACTCTGCCCTCTGTTATGCTCTGCAGATACTGGAACGCTTCTTCTTCAGAGTCTTGGCAGCCCAATCTCTTCATCAGATGGTTGTTGGGAATCCAGACGGTGCCGCCAGACATCGCGGTGGAACCACCGTATGCTCGTCCCTTCTCTATGCACAGGACATCGTTGCCTTGGTCTTTGGCCATCAATGCAGCCGTCATTCCGCCACCACCGGATCCGACCACGAGTACGTCTGTCTTGTAGTCCCATGACTCGCCCATAGTTGTTTCCTCCTGGTGCTCACCCCGATGCTATTGCGCGGCTGGTTGGGTTCCTCTCGCTGGTTGATGGCCTTCTTTCAGGTTTGACTTGAGTACCCGCGGAAAGGTGATTCCGATTTTGAAACCGGTTCTGCTGCGTGAATGCCAGACGAGAGCGCACAGAAACATCTACACAAGTTGCTCAAGCGATAAGAGAGCCTATCATCGCCGTCCGCCCGAACCTCGCGTTAGTCTGCGGCTCTTCTGAGAAAGTCTCCATATAAGTACATCAAGCCGAGGCACACTTTGGCGCGCCATCACAATGTTCTTCTAGACTAGCAGGCCTTTGTCCTGCCCTGATCGAAGAGCTTCATTTAGGTACGAGTCTTTCTTCGGATGATGGCTGCGGCACGTTATCCTTTACACACCCACCTAGCTGTCAGGTGCGCGCTACAGTGAACGGCAAAGGCTGACGCACGGAGTTAGGCTCCATTCTCGACAGAGGCATGCTCTCGCACGAAGTCCACTATCTCGTTGAGCGACGCTGTAGCTCTGAAAATGCCATGCACTCCCATTGCCCTTAGTTTAGGAGTATCGTCCTCAGATATCACACCTCCCAGCAATAGTAGTACATTCGCCTTACCCTGCTCCTCTAACTCTCTGATAGTCTCCGAAACCCATTCTTTAGCATCTCCGGTAAGTATGCTCAGTCCAATCACGTGCACGTCTTCCTGCACAGCCGTGGCGGCTATTTCCCTGGGGGACATGTTTCCGCCGTAGATAACCTCAAAGCCTGCTCTTTGCAGAGCCGTACTGACCAAATAGATGCCCCGGTAGTGCCCATCCACACCTGGCTTGGCCATCAGAATCCTGACTTTGTCCTCATTTGCCATATCTCAGTCCTCTTCTATAGGTCCATACGCGAGTAAGAGTTGAGCCCATATACTTTGCGCCAAACATCGCATACTTCCTGTAGGGTGGCGCAAGACTTGAAGGCTTCCATGACGAGGGGAAAGGTATTGTCCGCTCCAAGGCAGGCCAATTCCAGCTTCTTCAGGGCTTCAAGAACCTTGGCATTGTCTCGCTCCTTGCGGAGCTTCCTTACTCTCTCTATCTGTCTATCTCGGCAGGTAGGTTCAAATCGGTAGACAGGAACCTGGTAGGGCACCTCTTCCGGCTTCAGGCGATACTTGTTTGTACCCACCACCACCCTTTCGCCGGTCTCGATTTTGCGCACCCAGTCAAGATTGGCCTGCTTGTACTCACCGGCGAAGAAGCCCGACTTAATGGCTGCTATCATCCCCCCCATCTCATCGATCTTCCTGAGGTATTGCCAGGCTCGGTCTTCCAACTCATTCGTAAGCCATTCTACATAGTACGAACCGGCCAGCGGGTCTACCGTGCTCGTCACGTTGATCTCCTCTTGGATTATCTGCAGAGTCCTAATAGAAAGCAGCATCGACTGATCCGTGGGTATGCACAAAGCTTCATCGTACCCATTGGCATGCAGCGATTGCGCCCCTCCCAGCGTGGAGGCCAGCATTCCGAATCCAATACGCACGATGTTATTCAAGGGTTCATCAATGACATTGGTGGAGCCTTGAGTTTGGCAGCGGACCCTGAATTGCATGAGTCTTGGCTCTGTAATGCCATACCTTTGCTCACAGACCTTGGCCCACATGCGCCGTCCGGCCCTGAGTTTGCATACTTCTTCGAAGAAATCGCTTGCAGTGGCCATCTCGAACGAGATCCGTCTGAAGAAGACTTCAAGGGGGACCTTGCCCCGCTCTTTCCAGGCATCCGCTGCTGTTATGGCAATGCCCAATAGTAAGCCCAATTCCTGAACGCAGGTGAATCCATTATCCTTGGGAGCGTAGACACTTATACCCGTACTATGCCACTTGGGAACGTTCGTTGCCGTCCACTCGGCAAAGTCCATGGCCTCTCGCTCCCTACCCTCGATGGAGACTTCCCAGGGGAGGTCAAGAGGGGTGGGAAGCGGCCAGGTAATCGTTGGGGTTGTTCCCCCCAGATTCTTCAGGTTGTACCCTCTGTTCTGAGCACTGACATAATACATGGCGGTGAGAGGGATGGTATAGGTCCACGTTGTCACCTCGTCCAAGGGAATACCGTCAAAGACGATCTCCATATCCTGGATGGAGTCTATAGGCACTCCGCAGAAGCCGACATCGCCTTTGCATCTGGGATTGTCTGAATCGAGCCCGGTCGATGTCGGTACGTCCGGAGCTATTGCCAGTCCGGTCTGTCCCAGTTCCAGTTCATGTCGATAGAGCTTGTTGGTATCCTCGGGAGTTTCCACTCCGGTGAATCGCCTTATGGTGAACTGCCTGCCTCGATACATGTCGCGGTAGACTCCCCTGGTGAACGGGGGTTGGCCAGGGTAGCCGATATCTCGCTCATAGTCCAGGCCCTGCACATCTTCTGGTGTGTAGAGCTCCTTGATGGGGATACCTGACCACGTAGTGAACTTCCGTCGCTTATCCTCGGTTTCCTGCATAGTGAAATGTCTCCTTCGCTAAAGTCAATTAATACCGATACTCGCGCTTGGCCTACCAGCGCGAAGTCTGCTATCGGCGACCGGGGTGATCCGTAAAGCCGGCATGAAATGCCCGTCACAGTGCCCGATTATGCTCGCTCGGACAGACCCGGCCGGGTGTCAACTGATCGCAAAGGCGGTCCGTGTCTTTGCGATGCACGAAAACGGAGTCTCTGTGCCTCACCCAGCGGATGGGAGCAGGAACCAGTCGGTGATGCTCACCCACTTGCTCGAAGTAGTGTTCCACTCATACATCCTCTGAGCACAGTAGTTGTGTATGTCCTCTGTTACTGGGGCCCGGGGTGCTGCCTCTACGACCGAGATTACCCTTCGGTTCCCGTAGCCTAGTAACTGGCTACGGAACTATGGCAGCCCTGGAGACCAGTCTCTTATTTTGCTCCTCAAAGGCTTTGTTAATATCGTCCAAGGGGTAGTAGCGTGATACTAGTTTGTCGAATGGATACCTGTTCTTCGTTCGGCTAAGGAAATCGAGGGCTTTCTTCAGCGTTTCACGTCCATAGACTGCGATGCAGAAGATGCTTATGGAACGCATCACCCAGAGGGCCGGGTCCAATTCACACTTCCCGTGCAGGAGGCTGACGTTGCCCATCTCCAGGTATCGCCCGCCGTTACACAGCATCTCCAGTCCTTCGGGAATAGCCTCGGGAATGCCCACTAGTTCTGCAACTACATCCGCCCCCCAACCTCTGGTGAGTTCCTTTACTCGTTGAACCCGATCCTGGGGAGTCTGGAACTGTCTCATATCTACTACTTCGTCCGCACCGAAGGCCTTGGCCAATTCCAGACGTTCAGGGATACCATCTATGGAAATAATCCTGCGGGCGCCCATCTCTCTAGCTACCGCAACAGTACTGATGCCCACACCTCCGGCGCCCTGCACCACCAATGTTTCGCCGAACCTAAGGTTGACTTTCTCCAGTCCGTAGATGGCTTGGGACAGAGCGCAGTTTGCTGAGGCGACAACCTGATCGCTCAAGTCATCCGGCACTTTGAAAATTGTGTGATTTGGTTTCAGGTAGTAGTAGTCGCCGAAGGCTCCTACAAAGTGGGGCGGCGATTCGCAAGGACGCACCAGGAGCATATTTCTTGGACAGGAAGCGTGGTTCCCCTTTAGACATGCAGGACAGCGCCCGCAGGGGTAGAAGTAAGGGCTTACTGTCCGGTCGCCGACCGCCAATCGCTGTCCCGCCGAGTCCGAGGCCACGCCCTGCCCCAGTTTGGCTACCCGCCCTGTCATTTCATGTCCCAGGACCGTCGGCAGCGACGCCCCCAGCCCGACCAGGTCCATGTCTCCCCGCCAGAAGTGAAGGTCTGAACCGC
>JAFNFZ010000129.1 GCA_017885485.1 Chloroflexota bacterium | reverse complement strand
ATGGGAGGCGGACCGAGCAAAAAGGCCCTGCAGCGCCACACCAGCGCAGGCCTGGCAGCATACGCTACGCCGGAAGCAGCACTCACCTTCAATGATGATCTGGCCGTGGTGAAGGACATGGGAGTCACAGTTGTTGGACCTGGCGAGGTCACCCCCGGGGGAGATGTGGAGGTTATCGATCTCAAGGACCTTGACCTGGCAGCGATCAGGAAGGCCCTGGATGCCTTNNGAACGGAACGAACTGGCAGCGTTTGTCTACCTCGCTCATGACCTGCCTGACTACCTGACCCGGATGAAGGCGGTGGCTGACGGAGTCGACGCTGATCTCCCCGTGCTTCTCATGGATACGGGAGCCTCTGCCGCGCTGGGAGCGCTCCAGGACTGGCAGGTCTCCAGACGCGACCACGTGGTCATCGTGAACATGGGCAATTCCCATACTGTCGCCTTCCATCTTCGGAGTGGTTTGATCGAGGGCTTCTTCGAGCATCACACCAATCTCCTGAACGGCGTCAAGCTGGATGACCTGGTTACGAAGCTGGTGCGGGGGACCCTGGCCAAGGGCGAGGTGTACGAAGACGGCGGACACGGAGCCGTTGTCATTCGGGGGAGTCGGCGCAAGCCCTTCCTGGCGGTGACTGGACCCCGCCAGGACGTAGCCGCTGGGTCGCGGTTGAACCTTCATCGGGCCGTGCCTCACGGGGACATGATGCTGACCGGCTGTTATGGGCTGGTAAGTGCCTGCGGCCTGCGGATGGACGCCTGGCGGGAAGAGATCAACCGGGCCCTGAAAGTGAATTCGGCGCCCCCTCTACTGGCTCCCTGACCGGGAGCTACTCCGCGGTCTCTCAGCATCCGGGCTGGCCCAGGTGGCCGCAACAGCTCTGTCGTCTCCAGATCTTGATCAGATTGTTGCGGAAGAGGAGGTACACTTTTCGGTGGATGGGCATGGGAGCCTTCATGTTGGTGAGGACGGCCCTGAGGCTGGGGCGTTTCCTGGCTGAGTCGTTCTTGTGCTGGTCGGCTGTCTTCCCTTTGTTGTCGTCCATCATCGTTCACCCCCTTCGGCGGGCATCACTTCGATGACCTTGTTCCTGGCCGTGAAGCCGCTGACAATCCGTAGCCTGCCTTCAGGGACTCCCAGGTGCCTGGCCAGCAGCTTCACTACCGCCCTGTTGGCTCTGCCCTCCACCGGTGGCTCCTTGACCCGGACCACGTAGGTATCGCTCTCTTTGGTGACCTCTTCGGTCCTGGATCGAGGTTTCACCCTGATCGCTATTCTCACGGAGGTGACCCTCCCATATGCACCCTTACATCGCTGTTCAGAGCAAATCCAGCAGTTGGACGGGATCCCTGATGATTGTCCTTGCACCGCTCTCGGTGAGCTCCTCGGCGGTTCGGAAGCCCCACAATGCGCCCACGGGGTACATGCCTGCCGCGCGGGCGGTTTTCATATCGGTCCCTGTGTCGCCGAGATAGAGAAACGTGTCTGGTGGTATGTTCAGGCTGCGGGCAATAGCCAGGGCGGCGCCGGGATCTGGCTTCATGGCCACCGAAGGCGAAGCTCCCACTACGGGATCGAAACGCCAGTTCGGCAACAACCTGGCTACCGTGGCTTTGGTGGAGTCGTCGGGCTTGTTGGACAGTATGGCCATCCTGACGTTGCCTGCTGTCAGGGCATCGAGAAGCTCCGGGATGCCTTCGTAAGGGCGGGTGTTGTTGGCCCAGCGCCTGGAATACTCCTCACGTATGGCGGCGATGGATTTGGCCAGGGTAGCCTGATCACGGCGGCCTTCAGGAAGCGCCCGGCGGGCCAGCTCCTCAACCCCATCACCGACGAAGTACTTGTAGGCCTCGATGTCGTGCTCCGGAAACCCGAGTCGACTGAGCACAGCGTTGACGGACTCCGCCAGGTCCTGAACGGTGTCCAGCAGTGTTCCATCGAGATCGAAGAGCACAGCCTGGTATTTCGTCCCTTGTTGCTTTCTCATGGCGCATCTTCACCAAATAACCTGGGGGCAGGCTGGATTATATAGTGGGACACCTGACAGCAGTCAAATTGACATAATCTCCGTTTCCGAACGAGCGTGACATTGTCCATGAAGCACTGCGCTTGCTATAATCGCCTCTGTTATGGATGAGGCATGTTGTGGCGCTTGCTAAGGTAAACGCTGCCGCCGTAGTGGGCCTCGACGGTCAACTCATTCAGGTAGAGGTGGACATATCGAGTGGGCTCCCGGCAATGACCATTGTAGGTCTGCCCGACGCGGGGGTGCAGGAGGCTCGCGAGCGGGTTCGTGCAGCCATTCGAAACTCCGGCTGCGTCTTTCCGGCCAGACGAATCACGGTCAATCTGGCTCCAGCAGACCTTAGAAAGGAAGGGCCAGCCTACGACCTGCCTATTGCCGTGGGAGTTCTACTGAGCTCGGAGCAGGTGGCGGCCGACGTTTCGAAGGTCCTTTTCCTTGGTGAGCTTTCACTCGATGGCAGCGTGCGCCATACTCAGGGCATACTTGCCATGGTGGCGCTTGCCAGGGAGCAGAGGATGTCCACCGTCATAGTTCCCGCCAGCGATGCCAGAGAGGCCTCTCTAATAGAGGGTATCAGCACGATCCCCGTTGCTTCGCTCGGCGAGCTGATTGAGCATCTCAGAGGAGTGAGATGCATTCCTCCCTATTCATCAGATGCTTCTGAGGAGATGACATTGCCGGCGTTGAATATGGCTGACCTGACTCACATCAAGGGGCAGGAACATGCCAAACGGGCATTGGAGGTGGCGGCAGCAGGAGGACACAACATGCTCATGGTCGGCCCGCCGGGCAGCGGCAAGACCATGCTGGCGCGAGCACTTCCCTCCATCTTCCCGAAGATGGTCATGGAGGAGTGCCTGGAGGTGACCAGAATCTACAGCGTCGGTGGCCTCCTGCCTTCGGACACACCCCTTATTACCCAACGCCCTTTCCGCTCTCCTCACTACACCATTTCTCATGCGGGACTGGTTGGGGGAGGGAGATGGCCCAGACCCGGGGAGATAAGTCTGAGTCACAGAGGGGTCCTCTTCCTGGACGAGTTTGCCGAGTTTGGCCACACCACCCTGGAGGTGTTGCGGCAGCCTCTGGAGGACAGGGTGGTGACTATCAGTCGGGCCCAGGGCAGCATCACGTTTCCGGCCAATTTCATGCTTGTAGCTGCCATGAACCCGTGCCCCTGTGGCTATTATGGTGACTCGGTCAAGGAGTGTCGGTGTTCATCTGCGGAGGTGACTCGCTACAGCAAGAGGATCAGTGGCCCCTTGCTGGACAGGATTGACATCTATGTCGAAGTCCCTCGAATAGAGTATGAGAAACTTGCCGATGACAGGCTGGGCGAGACCTCAGAGAAAGTGCGCGCCAGGGTAGAAGCAGCGCGTCAAATCCAGAGGGAACGCTTCGATGGAAGGGGTCCTGCCTGTAATGCAGACGCGACTGCTGTTGAAGTCAGGGAGTTCTGCCAGGTGGAGCCATCAGCTCAAGGCTTGCTCAGAGCGGCAATGAAGCAACTGTCACTCTCCGCGAGAGGATTCCACCGCATCCTCAAGATTGCCCGGACCATTGCTGATCTTGAGAATGCTTCAGTGATCCAGACACATCATCTGGCTGAGGCCATCCAGTACAGGCCCCGAAGCCTGACACAGTAGCCCCCGTTGGCCAGTCCTTGCCCCAGCCACGCCTTTACCATATACTTTGAACGTTGACTCCGTGAGACTAATGTGACCGGTGACGAACTAAGAAGAGTCTTCCTCACGTTCTTCGAAGGGAAGGGGCATACCGTTATCCCCAGCTCCTCTCTGGTGCCTCACGGCGATCCCACGCTGCTGCTGACCACTGCTGGCATGGTGCAGATCAAGCCCTATTTTCTGGGCCTGGCTACCCCTTCCAATTCCCGCCTGGCCTCATGTCAGAAGTGCTTTCGTACCACGGATATCGACTCTGTTGGAGATGCCAAACACCTCACCTTCTTTGAAATGCTGGGCAATTTCAGTGTAGGTGATTACTTCAAAAAGGAAGCCATCGAGTGGGCCTGGGAGTTTGTCACTCAGTGGCTGAGATTACCTACTGATCGACTGTTGATAACCATATTCCTCGATGATGATGAGGCTTTCGGCCACTGGCGGCGGATAGGAGTTGCTGCCGAGAGGATCGTGAGACTGGGCGAAAAGCACAACTACTGGGGACCGGCGGGTGATTCCGGGCCCTGCGGCCCCTGCAGTGAGATTCACTACGATTTCGGCGCGCAATATGGTTGCGGCAAGTTTGACTGCGGGCCAGCCTGCGACTGCGATCGCTTCTCTGAGATATGGAACCTGGTATTCACCCAGTATGATCAGGACAAGGAAGGCCGTCGCACTCCATTGCCCAGGCCCAACATAGACACCGGCATGGGTCTGGAGCGCATAGCTGCTGTGATGCAGGGCAAGAGGTCTGTGTATGAGAGCGACCTGTTTGCCCCCATACTGGCCAGGGTAGCAGGGATTTCGGGGAAGAGCCTGGGCCGGGATCAGGGTACTGACAGAGCCGCCAAGATAATCGCTGAGCATATTCGGGGCATCACTTTCCTGATGGCTGATGGAGTGGTCCCGGGCAACGAGGGAAGGGGCTATGTTCTGCGCCGGCTGCTGCGCCGTACCTGCCTGTTTGGCAGGGAGTTGGGACTCGAAGAGCCTTTTCTCGTTGATCTGGCTGACTGCGTTATCGAGAGGATGGGGCCTGTCTATCCTGAACTGCAGACAAACCGCGAGTCAGTCCTCAATGGCGTAGATACTGAAGAGAGAAGGTTCGGGCAAACCCTCACTGTTGGGTTGAACTGGCTGGAGAGAGTGATGGAGAAGGCGGAGGCGGAGAACAGCCGGGCAATACGCGGTGAGGATGTGTTCATGCTCTATGATACTTATGGCTTCCCGAGGGAATTGACCGTTGAGATCGCGTCGGAGCGCGGATTCTCGGTTGACCTGACGGGGTTTGAGCGGGAGATGGATCGGCAGAGGGGGCGGGCCAGGGCGGCCGCCAAGTTCAACTCTGGCAGTGGCACCGAAGCCAGGTCCTATGAGCAGTTGGAGATTG
>JAFNFZ010000128.1:4756-16018 GCA_017885485.1 Chloroflexota bacterium | reverse complement strand
CACAGCGACGATCGGTGCCTTGACACTCTCCCTGCAAGACCACTACACTGGCTCGCGGCTATCGGAATCGTGAAACGCGAAAGCTGGAGTTGGTTCGATCTATGAGAAACACCGAAGAGCTTGGTGGTGGCATGCCCATTGATCATCCGGAGGCCCGCCTTGCACGGCTGAGAGCGACGATCGCTCGTATCAAAGAAGCAACACAGAGGGAGCTTGATTCTCACCGTTCACAGTACGAACGTCTCCTAACCGCTTTGAGAAGCGAAGGCATCCCGCTGGCATCGCTCGCTGTATCTGAAGCTCCTGAACCACAGTGGACCAAACTCATTGGCTACGTCTTCGACCCAGCCAAGCCCCACGGCCTGGGCTCCAAAGTCTTGGCGACGGCCATCGGCCCCGAGATTCTGGGATCTGGCCATGACAGCAAGGACCTCAAATGGGCAGAAGCCAGAGTCCAGGCGGAGTTCCCACTCGGTGGTTTCAAGGGCGAGGGCTGTTGTGTCGATCTCATGATACAGGTCGATGGCTATGTTGTCCTTGTTGAACAGAAGACAGATAGCATTGAGCGCCCGGGGCAGTTGAAGAGATACTCGGGTGCCCTTAGGCACAATCACCCCCATCTTGCCTCCCAGAAAGTGGTCAAGGTATTTCTAACGCCTGACGGCAGGGCCCCTAAAGAAGATCTCGAATGGATGCCTCTTTCCCACCAGCAGTTGGTTGATCGACTCTCAGAGCCTCTGGACGACACGACCCTGTCTGTAGTTGCCAGGCACAACCTGTGCGGCTTTCTCCTGGACCTTGTATCAGGCCCATTGGCGCTGGATCAGCCCACACTGAAAGATCTCTCGAAGCGTATTTCTGAAATGCTGAATGACAGTCGCAAGTACCCCGACTTTCGCTGGTGGTGCGACCACGACGTGCCGAATATCCATCATCTCATGAAGATTGTGGAGGTTTGCCATGCGTAAGCAAATGGACGAAGAAGCCCAGCTCTACTGGAAAGACATACAGGTGCTTGATCACGCCAGGAATAGGATGGTCGAGTTTCTTCAAGCCGTCTGGTCAAAGGCCTCAGAGACAATGAAGGACAAATGGAAAGCCGGCGAGTTGACCGCTACCTCGGACATGCGGCCCCCAGAGAAGGATAGAGAGGTTCCCGGGGGCTGGACACTGCTGCCGCCAGAGAGGGGGAAGTCTCTCCCCCAATTCCAGGTGTGGATTCACGATCCTCGGAAATCTAAGAGGCCACCGCATTATGAGGTTTGCTTGGTGTGCAGCAAAACAACCCAGCAGAAGATATTGCGCAACCTTTCGAATGGGATGGCTACCTTTGAAGCCACAGCCAGAGAGTACGGCATTGAAGCTCTGGACTGGGACGCCTCAAGCCAAATTTGGACTGATACCGTCAAGCTCGTGTCTGACGATTCGGACGCAACGGGCGAGCAGGTGGCAGAGGTAGCCTATCGGCTTCTCTGCATGATTGTTCAATTTCAGAACCGGATGTTGCCGCAATCCCGCAAAGAGGCCCCGGAGGCCTGATCATTTGCGTGGGGTCACACCGTTCCGGTACACTCTACCTTCCCTCTCCCCTCCCCATCCACCACACCCGCTCCGATTCACTCCTCCCCTACCCTGTTGATAATCATTGGCAGCCTCTTCTGTTCTTTCGCGTTCAACGTGACTGTCTTCTCCATAGGGTGACATTTTCCCTGAACAGTTAACCCCTGACAGAATCATAGAACAACGACACACGTGTGCGTGCGCGCGTTGCCCCGAACAGGAAGGACGTGCTAAAATATGCTCCACCTTGTTCAATCAGCCCGATCAGACAGAGCCTATGGAAACGCTCAGATGCAAAGGGAGCCGAGATCTCCTCCCCGATGACATGGCGCGCTTTCGTCACGTTGAGCAAACGTTCAGATCGTGCTGTCTGAAATGGGGATATGATGAGGTAAGAACATCAACTCTGGAGTACCTGCACCTCTTCACCTCCACAGGAACTCTTACTTCAAACATGCTCAGCAAAGTGTACTCGTTCCTCGACTGGAACGGCTGGAGCGGCGAGAGGGTAGTCCTTAGACCCGATGGCACTATACCCGCTGCACGGCTATACATCGAAAACATGGTCCAATCCGGCGTGGCGAAGCTCTTCTATGTGGAGAATATGTTCAGTTTCGAGGAAACGGGGAGGGAATCAAGAGAGCGCTGGCAATGTGGGGTCGAACTGGTGGGCAGCGCCAGCCCATCAGCCGATGTCGAATTGATCATGCTTGCCCTTGAGGTCATGGCGCAACTGGGACTGGATGAGGTGAGACTGCAATTGTCTCACGCAGGACTGATAAGAACCCTGCTTCGGGAGTTGGGGCTGGCTCCTGCTGAACAGAGCCGGATGTTCGACCAGATCATGGACGGGCGCACCAGGGAGGTTCTGGCACAAATCATAGCTGACAATCCCCAGTTCAAGGAACCTCTGTCCATGCTTTTTGACCTCCAGGGGAATTCGGCGGGTTTTCTGCATAATCTGAGACTTCCACTGGCCAGGATATCTTCCAGGCTGGAAGCGAGCTTGGACAATTTCATTTCCATCGCCCAGCTTCTGACAGACCTGGGCTGCAGCTATCAGATCGACATGTCCTCTGGCAGGGGGTTTGAATACTACACTGGAATCCTCTTTCAATTCCGGGTCGCAGAACACAGAGTGGGAGGAGGGGGAAGATATGATGACTTGATCCCCCTCATGGCTGGAGGCGATATCTCTGCCTCGGGGTTTGCCCTGGATGTTGACCATCTCATGATACTGGCAAAGGACTGGGCGAACACTTATGCTGGTGTTCTGATTCGGAATCTCGATGATACAATCGGAACTGAGAAGCTTTCGTTTGGGATTGCCGCTCTCTTGCGCAAGAAGGGATACCTCGCTGACCGTCTTCAGGGCAACGTGGCGGCAGCCAGACACAGATGGATACTCTCCATTCGAGATGAGGGGGACAGGGCGACATTCCTCCTCACCGACCAGAGAAACGGCATGGCAACGCAACTGGATTCACCCGCCGAGATCCTGGGCATTCTTCAGATAGCAAATGCAACTCAAGCTAGCTCTTCCTAAGGGTCGGCTTCTGCAACCGACCAGCACCGTGCTCCAAGAATCGGGTCTGGAGATCAGCGGCTATGACGAACAGTCGCGCTCCTATAGACCCGAGTGCAAGAACCGTGCCGACCTGGCCATGAAGATCTTCAGCGAGAAGGATATTCCTATTCAGGTAGCAGTGGGCAACTATGATCTCGGTATCTGCGGCCGGGACTGGATTGAGGAACTCCTGGCGAAATACACCGGTAGCGCCCTTGTGAAGGTGAAGGACCTGGGATACGACAACAGAGAGTTGTGCTTAGTGGCCAGCAGGTCCTCTCGTCTGGGAACAATGCAGGACTTGGCCGCCAATAAGGGCCGGGTTCGCATAGCCACCGAGTACCCTAACCTTGCCGAATCCTTTGCCCTCAATGCAAGATTAAGGCGCTTCAGTGTCATCCCTGTTTGGGGCGCCGCCGAAGTGTACCCTCCTGAAAGCGCTGACATGGCTCTGATTTCCCGAGCAGATGACATCCCCTCCGAGCAGCATCTTCTCCCCCTCACGACAATACTTCGCTCAAGCGCGTTCCTGATTGCACACCGCGCCAGTTGGGAATCCAAGAACATGGGCCCGCTGGTTGAGCGGCTCTACGCCATGGAGAGTTCAGCATGCCCCGCCAGAGAGAGCGCCGGGGCGATGCGCAGCGATACTGGAAGTCATTTCTTAGGCACATCTCAAACGGATTCCACCGCCGTGTGGCTTGCACTGCCTGACGGACATCAGCAAGCACCCGTTATCGAGTTCCTGGAGAGAGCTGGCGTTCAGCTCATCTCTCGCCCTGAAGAACCACGCCGCCCGGGGATTAATGTGGAGGGGGTCCGCACAAAGATNNGACCTCAGGATATGCCTCTTCAGGTCGCCAATGGGAACTTCGATCTGGCGATTACCGGCGAAGACTGGCTTTCTGAGCATCTCTGCAGATTTCCATCCAGCCCGGTGAAGAAGGTCTTGAGATTGGGACTTGGCAAGGTCAGGATAGTGGCTGTGGTAAGCAAGAAACTGCCCTTCGATAGCACAGAAGACCTTAGATCGCCCCTCAGAAGACATAGTTTGGCAACGCTCAGGATAGCTTCTGAGTATGTCAACATTGCCGACAAATACGCCAGAGACAACCACCTCAGCCCCTATCGTCTGCTTCCCACATGGGGAGCCAGTGAAGCCTTTTTGCCCGAAGATGCCGATGTGCTGATTGAGAACACCCAAACCGGACAGACTATAGCTCAACATAACCTCAAGATCATTGACACCCTTTTTGAATCCTCAGCTTGCGTCATCAGCAACGAGCACTCTGCCAATGGCAGCGAATCAAGAAGAAAGAAGATCGGTGACATCATCGATCTTCTCAGTAAGCTGGCGCATCAAAACTAATCCAGAAGGAGGTCATTGTGGAATTCAAGACTATCAAGCTGCAGAAGGAAGATGGGATCGCTACCATAACACTGAACCGCGCCGATGTTCTGAACGCTGTAAGCGAGGAGATGGCCTACGAACTGGCTGCTGCCATAGACNNGTGTCTCCGAAGATGATGAAGCGAGGGTCCTCATCATCACGGCGGCCGGTCGCGCTTTTTGCGCGGGAGGCGACTTCAAATTCGACAAGATAAAGGGCAAGCAGGTCCTCACTCCTGAGGACCTTGACATATGGCCCAAGACAACGCGAGAGGTAAGAAGGGGGAAGATTCCACCGCGGGCACAGCGACACATCATTCTGGGCCTGCAGAATCTGGACAAACCGACGATAGCAGTGATCAATGGCGTGGCGGCGGGCTTTGGGTTCGATCTTGCCCTGGCCTGTGATATCCGACTGGGTTCCCCAAAAGCAATGTTCGTCATCGGATACACTTCAGCGGGCGTTGCCCCAGACAGCGGCGGGACATGGCTGATGCCTCGTATCATGGGCATAGGCAAGACCCTGGAGTACATCTTCACTGGAGACCCCTGCACTGCGGAAGAAGCATACCGAATAGGGCTGCTGAACAGACTTCTGCCCGCTGAACAACTGCAAGAGGAATCCGTTAAGATGGCCCGCAAGATGGCCAANNGGTTCGCCCATAGCCTATAGGCTGTCCAAACTGCAGGTATACAAGGGACTGGGCATGGACCTGGAAACCGCTCTTGCGTTCGCCATGGCCTGCGTCACCATAGCCACGTCATCAGAGGACCACAAGGAAGCACTGAGGTCCTTCGCCGACAAGAGGCTCCCTGAGTTCAAGGACAGGTGAGGAGACACATGGAATGGCCAGAGTCCCCTTTCGCGGCCTGTATGGCCGAGGAGGCTGATTGTCCATAAGTCTTTATGATGCCTGCAGGCGGCCGGTCGCGCTGGCACTCTCCATTCTGTGTCATTACGAGATCAGGAATAGAGATGTCAGCTTGTCGGAAGGACCTTTGATTGTGGTCTCCAATCACCTCAGTTGGCTGGACATTCCTCTCCTTGCGGTAGCCATACGACGTAGAAGGATCTCCTTCATGGCTAAGAGCGAGTATTTCCATTCCCCGATTCATGCTTTCATCGTACGGGCTATGGGCAGCTTCACAGTTGACCGCGGCACGGTGGACCGCACCGCATTCGATCTGGCAGCCAAAGCACTCCAGGATGGTCGCGCCCTTGGCATATTCCCTGAAGGAACAAGAAGTCGAACCTTCCAGCTACAGAAAGGCAAATTGGGTGTGGCCTTCATCGCCCTTCGCAGTAACGCCGTCATCCTCCCCGTGGGCATCTCAGGCACGGAGAGAATAAGGCAAAGATACCAGGGCAGCGAAAGAAGATTGTCCTATCGGCCCAGGGTGACCATCAGCATCGGGCAACCCTTCAAACTGCCCCCGGTGAACGGCAAACCAGGCCGGGCAGATCTGACAACATCGACGGAAACCATCATGAGGCACATTGCTGAACTCCTCCCTGAGGACTACAGGGGCACATACCGCACCAATGGACATTGAAAAAGCCACCGAGGTAGGGTTCTGCTTCGGAGTCAAGAGGGCCCTGAGGATCCTGGAGGAGACCATTGGGGAATACGGAGAAGTGGAGACCCTGGGGCCAGTTGTACACAACCAGCAGGTGGTGGACAGGTTTGGCCAGCTTGGCGCCAAAGCGGTGGAGAAACCCAACCAGATCAAGGGCAATGTCGCAGTCATCCCTTCCCATGGAGTCTCGCCCAATGTGTTGGAGGAACTTGCATCTCGCGGCCTGAAGGTAGTGGACACTACCTGTCCCAACGTTCGCAAGGCACAGAGCGCCGCCAGAGATCTCTCAGAGAGCGGGTTCTGGGTCGTCATCTTCGGAGACCCTGTGCATCCTGAGGTCAAAGGCATGCTCGGTTGGGCCGGGTACCGGGGCACGGCTACCCTGGACAGCAGATCGATCACAGATCTCGACGAATTGCCCTCACGCCTGGGACTCCTTTCCCAGACCACTCGGAACCCCACCCAATATGTAGACTTCGTGGACAGCATCGCCAGCTCAAGCCTCTCGAGAATAGACGAGTTGCGCATTATCAACACTCTCTGCAATATCACCAAGAGGCGCCAGGCAGATGCACTGGAGATGGCCAGGAAAGTCAGCCTGATGATAGTGGTCGGAGGACGACACAGCGCCAATACCCGTTGCCTTGCTGACATGTGTCTCTCGGCAGGGACGGAAACACATCACGTCGAAACCGCAGCAGAGATCGAGGCTGCTTGGCTCAAAGGTCAAACGGCTATCGGCGTGACAACTGGCACTTCAATACCAGACAGTGTCATTGATGAAGTTATGCTAAAATTGGACGAATTGAACAGGGCTGGGCAAGAATGACCACGCTTGTCTCAGGCCAAGGAATATGCAGATAAACGTCGCACAACTACTGAAGGAGCCCACCGGTTCTTGCCGCACCATCGAAGTCGATGACACCCTTTCCTTGGACCAAGATGAGGGAGTTCAGGTCCGGGGCAGGGCGGAACTGCTGCGGGCGTCGAAAGGGATCCTGGTTCGAGGAGTATTCACCACTGAATGCCAATTGGTCTGCAGTCGCTGTCTGATGCCTTTCTCACAGCCAGTAGTATTCCCCGCAGAAGAGGAGTTCTCACCTTCCGTAGACATGGCCAGCGGTGACACCATCCCTCTGCCTGANNCTGATTGTGCCGGCCTCTGTCCACATTGCGGAGCTAATCTGAATCAGGACACCTGCCACTGCACCGCAAATGTCGAGGCGCCGTTTTCCCCCGCGTTCGACAAACTGAAATCTGCAAGAAAGTCGAGGTAAGTCAAAATGCCACCACTGCCCAAGAGAAGGACTTCCAAGGCAAGGCACCGCGAACGCCGCAGTCACCTGGCGCTCACTCCGCCGGCGACCGAACCCTGCCCTAGATGCCATGCTTTGAAGCTGTCCCACACCGTCTGCGCCAACTGCGGAACCTATGGGGGCGAAGAGGTCATCAAGCCCGAGGGTAAGAAGAGAACGTAGCAGTCATCTCCGCACACAAGTGGCATTTAGGCCTGCCTGGAAACCGTGCAGATACTCTAGACACGTAGACCTCATAGCTGTCCGCCCTTGTGTTGACCCCCAAAGCATCTATGAATAGACAAGACCAGACAGCCTACGTATTCCCCGGTCAAGGCTCACAACGTGTGGGCATGGCACGTGATCTCTGGTCAAGCTCGCCCCAGGCTAGAGAAGTCTTCGAAGAGGCTGATTCAGCTCTCGGCTTCAGCCTTTCACAACTCTGCTTCGAAGGGCCTGAGGATGTGCTCCGTCAAACCATAAACGCTCAGCCGGCCATACTCGCAGTGAGCATAGCCTACCTCAGGGCCACCCCGCAGTTTAGTGAGACAACCGCCCGCCCGGCTCTTTTGGCCGGCCACAGCCTTGGCGAGTATACAGCCCTGGTGGCAGCTCAAGTGCTCTCCTTCAAAGATGCTCTCTGTCTCGCCAGGGAGAGGGGTCGCCTCATGCAGGAGGCCGGAGCAAAGCATCGGGGAGGGATGCTGGCCATCATAGGGCTCGATGAACCTGTGGTGAGGGATGTCTGCGACGCCTGCGGGATTCAAATCGCCAACATCAACTGCCCGGGCCAGATAGTAGTCAGCGGTCTTGCTGACTCGCTGGCCCAGGCTACTGAATTGGCCAAAGCAAAAGGTGCTCAGATGATCGTACCCCTCCAGGTCAGTGGTGCCTTTCACTCCCGCCTGATGGAGCCTGCTGCCCGAGGCATGGCCGATGCCATTTCAGGGCTTGCCTTCGGGGATGCCGCTATTCCTATCGTCGCTAACACCACCGCTCTCCCCATAGCCAAAGCCGAGGTTGTAAGAGCGGAACTCCTCAATCAACTTCTCAACTGCGTTCAATGGCAGAAATCCATCGAGTATATGATTGATGAAGGAGTAACCACCTTCATAGAGATAGGGCCAGGGCAAGTACTGAGTGGCCTCATCAAGAGGATCAGCAAGGATGTTGATGCCATAAGCGCGGAGAAAAATGACAGCCAGAAGAGTGCCATGCGCTAGCTCCCGAATGCACATCTTGAGTGAGACTGCACGCAAAGCAGGAAGACATCAGGAAGACATCTTCACTTGTGAAAGGACCAATGCTATACTTAGGGCCACATGTCCATCGTTCTCTGCAGCAATCCCTTGGGCAGTAACAGAATGAACGGAGCAGTGCCGGGCAGGCGAGAAGCAAGAGCGCTGGCTCTCCAAGCGCTATTTGAGTCCGATTGCACCAGCCACAATCCAGAGGAGTCTCTGGATAGGCTGCTTGAGGAGTCTGCGCTGCCCGAAGAGACGGTCCGCTTTGCCCGGGACCTGGTGCTCAGCGTATTGGAGGACCGGAGGGTTATTGATGCATTGATCCAGAGGTTCGCACCTGCCTGGCCCCTCCAGCAGCTTTCTATTGTTGACAGAAATATTCTTCGACTGGCCGTCTACGAACTTCTTTCCGAAGTGGCCCCAGCAAAGGTAGCCATCAACGAGGCCGTGGAATTGGCCAAGGCTTTTGGTGGTGACAGCTCTCCCAGGTTTGTTAACGGCGTCTTGGGTTCTGTCTACGCCGATCTCATCAGTCAGAAGCAGAAAACTAACTAAGGGGGTGACTATCTAGTGGCCACAGTCTTCGAAAGAGTGAAGCGCATCATTGTGGAGCAACTCGGCATCAAAGAAGAGGATGTAGTTCTCAAGGCATCCTTCGTCGAGGATTTCAACGCAGATTCCCTGGACCTGGTAGAACTGATCATGGCGTTGGAAGAGGAATTCAGCAATCCCAACAAGAAGGTGGAGATTCCCGACGAAGATGCCCGGAAGATTGTGACCGTCGGAGACGCTGTCGACTATGTCAAGGACTTCGGCATAGAGGACGAATAAGGGCCTGCATCACCTGGTGGACCAACAACTACAAGCAGTAACACCGCTTTCCCTCTTCCCGCAGACAGCCGGCGTGAATGGCAAAGGTCACCTTGCTCTCGGTGGGTGTGATGTCACGGCTTTGGTGACCAAACACGGCACACCCCTCTACATCCTGGATGAGACCACTATAAGGGGGAAATGCAGAGAGTACCGCCGGGAGTTCACTCAGCGCTACCCAAACACGCAGGTTATCTATGCGTGTAAGGCCTTCATCAATCCCGCCCTCGCCATCGTTCTTCAAGAGGAAGGCCTTGGACTGGATGTAGTCTCGGCTGGCGAGATAGCAGTCGCCAGATCTGTCGCCTTCCCCTCAGACAAGATCTATTTCCACGGCAACAACAAAGGCCAGGAGGAGCTTTCCCTGGCTCTTGAGCAGAGAATCGGACGTATAGTGGTGGACAATTTCCATGAGCTCGGCCTGTTGACAGCACTGACCAAGGAGAAAGGCCTGGTTCAGGATATACTGCTGCGTATCTCTCCCAGCGTCGACCCTCACACCCACAAGTATGTCACCACGGGCGTTCTGGACAGCAAGTTCGGTCTTCCTCTGGCCACTGGACAGGCTGAAGAGGCACTGAGCCAGGCGGTAGCCGCCCCAAACCTCAATGTGCTGGGACTGCACTTCCATCTTGGATCGTCCATCTTTGAGGCGTCCCCCTACGTTGAGGCGATCGAACTGACGCTGCGCTTTGCCGTTCAAATGAAGCAGAAATACGGCTTCAGGCTGGCAGAGCTGAACGTCGGTGGTGGTTTTGCGGCCCAATACCAACTGGATTCGCCACCTCCTCCAACCGCCGAATATGCCCAAGCCATAGTCTCGGCCATCCTCAACTCGTGTGACAAGCTGGCACTGGCCCCGCCAAGACTGATAGTAGAGCCAGGCAGGGGAATAGTCGCCCAGGCAGGCGTAGCGCTCTACAGGGTGGGAGTTACAAAGGAAATCCCTGGCATACGCCGGTATGTCTTTGTCGACGGCGGAATGGGAGACAACATCCGCCCTGCCCTATACGGCTCCAAGTACGAAGCGGTAGTAGCCAACAAGATGAACAAGGCAAGCACGGACATGGTGACAATAGCCGGCAAGTTCTGTGAGTCGGGGGATATCCTGATCAAGGACATCCGCCTTCCCGATTTAAGTGAGAATGATATCATTGCCGTTCCGGCATCCGGTGCTTATTCCCTCCCCATGGCCAGCAACTACAATGCGTTTCTGAGGCCAGCGATTCTAATGGTCACCGATGGTCAATCTCGTTTGGTCAGACGACGCGAGACACACGAAGACCTCACCAGATGCGATCTCACCTGAATGAAGTGACTGACCTCATTCGGTCATAGGCGGACTGGACTTCATGTGGCAGGTACTGGGACAACCAAAGGTCCTCACACTGTTGCAGCGCAGCATTCAGGCTGGTGAGCTCTCACATGCCTACGTCTTCGCAGGTCCACCTCATGTGGGAAAGCTCACCCTGGCAACCAACATGGCCCAGGCAGTAAACTGCACGTCAGTCGACCTTCCTTGCCGGCAGTGCTCCTCCTGCCGCCGGATTGCGGCCGGCAAGCACGCCGATGTTCAGATACTGGACCTGATATCTCCCGAAGCCAAAGGCATAGGCATCGATCAGATCAGGGATATGCAAATGGCCTCCTGTCTGCCTCCATATGAGGGCAAAGGTAAGGTCTTCATCCTCGACAACGCCGAGTTGCTCTCTCACGAAGCGGCCAATTGCCTGCTCAAGACCTTGGAGGAGCCTCCTCC
>JAFNFZ010000128.1:0-4725 GCA_017885485.1 Chloroflexota bacterium | reverse complement strand
GACTTGCTCTCAAGACTGTGCGGAGGGTGTCTCGGCTGGGCCATCTTGGCCTGTAGGGATGATACAATACTCCAGGAGAGAGAGCAGAGAATAGCCACCTTCATCGATCTCAGCAGAGCTGGTGTATGCCAGCGCCTCGCCTATGCAGCCGAGATGGCAAACCAGTTCACCAAAGGGCGGGAAAGAGTGGCCGAAACCCTGTCATCGTGGCTGCAATGGTGGCGCGACCTGCTCCTCATCAAAGGCAGGAATGAGCAACACATCACCAACATTGACTATGAAGCAATCCTCCGCGATGAAGCCCAAAGGCTGACCATGAAGCAGATTCACGGATTCCTTCGCCACATGCAAGCAGTCGGCAGGCAACTCGAGCAGAATGTCAACCCCAGATTGGCCTTCGAAGTGCTTGTGCTGAGAATGCCCTCAGAGGACAGGTCGAGACAATGAATCCAACAGGCGATTCCGAGAGGCTCATCAAGCCCCATCTTCTCCGCATGAAGCCCTATGGCTACATCGCGCCTGTCGAAATCGTCGCCAAGGATGGCGGTATTCCCGCGGAAAGGCTTATCAAGCTTGACGGAAATGAGAATCCCTACGGCTGTTCCCCAAGAGTGAAGGAGGCTCTGTCCCGGTACCCCTACTACCACATCTACCCTGATTCCGAACAGCGAGAACTGCGGAAGGCGCTTCAGCAATACACCGGGGCTCCGGCTGATCAGATCGTCGTGGGCAGCGGCAGTGACGAACTGATCGATCTCATCATGCGCCTCTTCATCAACCCTGGCGAAAGGGTCATCAACTGCATCCCCACGTTCGGTGTTTACCATTTCAGCACAGAATCCTACGGGGGCACGGTGGTCGCTGTACCCCGCGACGAATCATTCGCCATCAATGTCCCTGCTGTGAAAGAGGCGGCAAGAGAGGGCGCCAAGGTCATCTTCATCGCTTCCCCAAACAACCCCAGCGGCAACGTCACAGCCATGGAAGACATCCTTGATATCCTGGGCAATAACATCATGGTGGTCATCGACGAAGCCTATCACGAGTTTGGCGGCCAGACCGCGGTACCGCTTGTTGACAGCCACGACAATCTGATCGTCCTGCGCACGTTCAGTAAATGGGCGGGGCTCGCCGGATTGCGCGTCGGCTACGGCATCTTCCCTCCGAAGATCGCCGGACATCTCTTTCGGATCAAACCACCATACAACGTCAATGCGGCTGCCCAGATTGCGGCATTGGAATCGCTCAAGGACCTTGACTACCTGCAAAGGACGATCAAAGCTATTGTGTCAGAGCGCCAGCGTCTTTCTGCCAGGCTGGCGGAGACGGGCATACTCCGACCGTGGCCATCTGAGGCCAACTTCATCCTCTGCTCCGTCCTCAACGGTCAGGCTGCCAGGGCCTATCACCAACTTAAGGAGAGAGGCATCCTTGTGCGGTACTTCGACACTCCTCTCCTCAGGGATTGCCTCCGCATCAGCGTGGGAAAGCCCGAGCACACCGATGCTCTGGTTGCGGCTCTCAGCGAGATTTGCTAGAATAGCTAAAGTCAGCCATTCTGGAAATAGGAGGAGAAAGCAGCGCATGGTTAAGCAGTTTTACGGAGTCAACATAGCGGTCAAAGACCTGGAAGCAGCAGTCAAGAAGTATGGCGGCTTCTTGGGCGTACCTCCTGTATACACTAAGCCAGAGGATTTCGCCTTCCCTGGCCTGACCGGTGCTTCATTCCATGTTGGCGGTGTCAGCATCAACCTCGTTGCCTCCAGCAACCCGGAGACCTCCATCTACAAGTTCGTCGAAAGCAGAGGCGAGGGGGTGTTCCTCATCTCCCTGAAGGTAGACAACCTCGAGCACGATATGAAGGACTTCACCGAAAAGGGCGTCAAGTTCGTCAGCGACAAGCCTCTCACCTACTCTGGCGGCAAAGTCAACTTCGGCCACCCGAAGTCACTGCACGGTGTACAGATTGAGTTCATCCAGCCGGACAAATAGTCGAGGCGATTAAGCCTGACGGGTTACCAGAGCGGCTAGACTCAAGAATCTAGCCGCTCTCTCTTTGCAGCAATAGCGGTCCTGAGTAAGCATCGGNNGATCCTGGGCGTACCCCCCAGAATGCTGGGGCCTGAACACTACGCCTATCCCGGCCTCAAAGGTGCCAGATTCTACATCGGCAACGCCACCATAAGCCTCGTGGCTTCCAACGAGGATCATGGCCCCGTCGCCAGGTTCATCAACTCTAGGGGAGAAGGTGTCAACCATATCTCCTTCGAGGTCACCGATATCGAGCAGGACATGAGGGAGATGTCAGGACGCGGCATTGTGTTTGTCACTCCATGGCCGCTGCCATTCCCGGAAGGCCGGGTGGCATTCATCCATTCCGGAAGTGCACACGGCATCCAGATCGCCTTTGTCCAGCCGGCACCTGGTGTCGACCTGTTGAACCCACCGGCCAATAGATGAACATCTGCCCCCACACCCTTTGACCCCATTGTCATAGAAAGCAACAGGGGGTGACCAAGAGTCACCCCCTGTGCGAATCTACACCGGTTTCGGGTTTTGTGTTATCCCCTACATCCGTCTAGCGGCCACAAGGCGTGTTACTGACCAGACTATCATGCCTATGGCAGCCAGAACGGCAGCCACGCCAATCAGAATCAGGAATACCCCGTACAGATCGGCGAAGCCGGCCTCAGCATTCAGCTTGTTCGCTTCGGCCTTCGTCAGACCGTCAATCCTTTTGGCCTCTGCATCGGCCTTGGCAGCCTGGCCATCCAGCCACGCCGCAGCGCCGGTGCCCAGCCCCGTGAGGGCATCCTCAACAGTACCGTTGACACTGGTGTCAGCCGTTATCGCTGCAGTCATCTTGTCTATCGCATTCTGATAGTACGTCGCGGCACCGCTGAAGTCGCCGTTGGCGTACGCCGTGTCACCAAGAGCCTCCTGCGCGTCCGCTTCCACTATGAGTTGCGAACCCTCCGCGCTGGGGATGAAATTGGTGGGGCGATACAGGTTGCTGTACTCTTGCTTCAACTGCCGGCCATTAGCCTGATCAGCCGAATATACAGCGAAGTCCGCTCCAACAGCAACGGGGAAGCGGGAATGGTACTCGTAGAACGCGTATACCTGTTCCCACTGCGTGGGTGCCGTCGCAATAGTGATCTCACCTGTCTCTGCCACGAAGGCATAGGCAGCGGCAGCCACCTCGGTCAGTGCCTGGGTTACGGTATTCGCCAGGAAAACCCGCAAAGACCCTGACACAACTGGGCTAGCTCCGCACATGAAGACAGTGTTCGCTCCATTGCCGGCTCCCAAATACTCTGGATAGTTGTAAGTCGCCCAAACCTGGATTCCCGAGGCTGGCGCTGAGACGAAACTCACCTTGTGTAAATAGTTGTTCACCGTATAGGCAGTGGCAGCCACCGGCGTTATCGTCTGGGCCGCAGGATCCACAAACGTGATCTGTACGGAATTCGGCACCACTGGCCAAGGCAGGGTCGTGAAGAAGTCCACGTTAATGCCATTGCCGTTGCCCAGATAGTCGTTTGCACTTCTGTACCTCAGGTAGCTAACTCCCTGCTGCTGATACCCCACAATCATCTGATAACTGTGCAGTATGGCATTGCTGGCCACATCCGTGGATGGTACATCGAACCCGAAAGTGACCACGCCACTCTCGTTGTCCCTGACCTCGGTGGGATAACTGGTAGCCGCGTACTCCTGGCCCCAGTCAAACTTGATCTTGGCTTCCCTTATGGTTATGTCTGCTGTCCCAGCCGTGTTGTTGAACACAGTCGCTGTCAGCTTGGCCGCTGAGCCAGTCTCGTAGGCCACTACGTTGTTGGCGTAGAAGCTGTCGTACCCTCTGTAAGCCGTTTCGGCCCAGTTGTACGATGTGACGTCTGCTTGTGCTGCCTTGGGAACAATCACTGCTGCAAGAGCAGCAAGAACGAAACTCACGACTACCACCAAGGCAAAACCTCGTTTCGCCACTTTGTTCTGACCTCCTTTACAATCCGTCAATGCTATCTCATTCCTCCCCCACCCCACATCAACCACCCCGGGGATTAATCCCCTACAGTGTTTACCTTTAGCGTACCGGGGTTATCACCTCCTTCTCCCCCCGTATTTCGCTTCGTAGTTTAGCACTAGTTTCCCTTTTGTCAAGAGGTATGTTACAATTTCCACTCAGCCAGGGCCGACTCGAAGAACCCCGAACGGAAAACCAGATCATCGCATGTCTTCGGGAAGTCACAGCAGCATGGGCGGAGAGCGGCTCCGATCTGCCTGAGGCGATCACAACCGCTTCGCTGGAAACCCAGGGAGATGCCAGTCATGACTCAACGAACAGCAAGTCTGAAGCGTGAGACGAGGGAAACCAGCATCAGTCTTGAGCTGGACATAGACGGCAAAGGCGACTTCGAGATAGTCACAGGAATCCGCATGCTTGACCACCTTCTGACGCAACTGGCACAACACGGAGCCTTCAACCTCAAGGTCTCAGCCACCGGACCCGACACCCACCACGTCGCCGAAGATGTGGCCCTCTGTCTGGGACGTGCCATCAATCAGGCGCTGGGTGACAAGCAGGGTATTGTCCGCATGGCTCATGCCATCGTGCCAATGGACGACGCTCTGGTACTCGTCGCAGTGGACATCAGCGGAAGAGGATATGCGGTCATAGACATACCCTTCGACGAGAAGCATATCGCTGACCTGCCCGCCAGC
>JAFNFZ010000127.1 GCA_017885485.1 Chloroflexota bacterium | reverse complement strand
ACCCTCATAAAGAGGGCGATCAGAGTTCCGCCGAAGCCAAATCCGAGCAGTACCAGCGGAGCGTCTCTGAAAAAGATGAGGAAGATTACCGTACCCCCCAGCAGCCCAAGGCCATCGGTGAGCATACCGGTGATGGTACCCGTGCGATAGGCTATCTGGAGAGCCTTGGTGAAGCTGGTGCGTGCGGCTTGCGCTACCCGGATGTTGCCTCGCATTGCCATGTTCATGCCAATGTAGCCCACTAATGCCGAGAACAACGCTCCCATAAGGAAGCCACCGGCACGACCCAGACCGATAAGCCACTTGGGGTTGCCGTATTCGGAATTACCGCCGGCGAACCATCCGGTGGCAAATACGAAGGCTGCCAGGATGAAGATGAGCAAGACTATGGTCCGAAACTGTCGCTTCAGATAGGCGTTCCCGCCGTCGCGTATCGCTTTGGCGATGTGCTTCATCTTGTCGGTGCCTTCGGGTTCTCTCATGATCTGACGGGCCAGGAAGGCCGCGTAAGACAGGCCGATGAAAGCTACGATCACGACGGCGATCAAAGCCCCTTTCTCAAAGGAACTGGCCTCGCTGAAACCATTGAAGAGCGTTACATCCATCTACTTGTCTCCTGCAATTTCTCTAGCATCCTTCGCTTGTTCACAAGACACGGGGCATATTGGGCGTTGTGGGATTCTGTGTCCCGGCTTCACAGCACCAACCAGAGAATGATCAGAATGAGCATCGTGACTCCGACTACTATGCCCACCCTGATCAAGTCGCGGCGCACGTATGCCAGATCGGGAATCGCCTGTTGAGTGCGGGACCGGGGTTCAGGTGAAAGCGGGGCAGTGCTGGGAGCGATGCTCTTCTGGGGCAATTCTCTCTGCCCACCCGGCAAGGCAGGCTTCATGCCACCAGATCTCTTCTTTCCTCTTCTCCTGCGATGATGTGGAGCGGCTTTTCTGGCGGCATAGCTTCCGGCTCTTGACATGTCTACCTCCAGCGACGTTGAAATCCGTCCCCCCCTATGCTACCGTATACGTGCTGTATGAGTCATGACTGGCGAAACACGCTTGATGGCCTACCATTGTAGTTTTGAGGGGCAGGCCTGTCAAATGTGCGGATATGAACTATGAGAATCCTTCAGCTAGCCGTCGCTGTCACGCTGGTTCTGGGTTTCATTGCCGGGTTGGTGGCGGCGATGATGTATTCGACCAAGGTGGCCATTGCCGTCCCCATCCTCACCTTCGGTCTGACCTTCGCACTGCAGAGGTACATCGCTTGTTTCTTCGCCTACTTCGACATCCTACTCTCGGGGATCTACCGTCCCGGGGACAGGATCCGAATCGGCGAAATCAAGGGCGATGTCCGCTGGGTGGGGCTGATTCACACCACCCTGGCGGAGGTGGGAGAGGATGAGAAACTGGGTGGAGAACTCACCGGCAGGATAATGCACGTGCCCAACCTGGTTGTCCTGGACCAGGCAGTCCTCAACTACTCCAAGGACTACTCAGTCCGTCAGAAGAGGATCGCCTCTGACTACATGTTCGATGAAGCGCGAATTCCCATCAGCCGTGACAGTAATCTCAAGAAGGCCACCGAGCTTCTGGAAGGAATCCTCAGGTCTGAAGACGAGCCCTATCTGGCGCGTGTCCGCGAGCTGTTCCGGGACGGCTATCCTGAGTTTCTGGAGGAGGCCATAAGCGGTCCCCGTGTACTGATTCATGTGGAGCCGCAATGCATCTGGATCAAGGGCAAATTCGTCGCGCCGGTGCGCCAGCGCAACCAGCTCAAGACCCGGATCCTGGCTCAGTTCCTGCGGGAAGTTAAAGCCACCCCTGAGGTGAGGCTCCCCTCAGCGGCGCCCCGCGCAACTTAAAGGGTGATCTCCGTTGCGGCAATGCTGCCCTTGAGCGCTACTTCTTGTCAGCTCCCAGGTACTTCTCAGGGTTCTGGTCGAAAGCCCGCTTACATCCGGGAGCGCAGAAGTAGTACCTCTTTCCCTTGTAGTCGGAAGTGGCTGCTGGTTTCTTCTCATCCACATTCATCTTGCATACAGGATCCACGGCCATAGCATCCCTCCTTGATATTGCCTGGCAAAGCGGTTAATCTCGCACCTTCAGACGACTCTGCCATCTGGACTCTAGGACAGGTCTCGTTTGACTTTCTCAAACTCGTCCTTTGACAGCTCTCCCCTGGCATACCGCTCTCTCGCAATAGCCAGTGCCCCGTTTCCCCCGGCTGTGCTTGTCCCGGAAGCGGAACTCCTCACTAACCTGGAAATCAGCCACACCCCCAGACCGATTACCGCTACCCAGAAGACAACCATCAACACCCATCCAAGTGGCATCCACCAGCCTGCGTTATCTGCCCAGCACCACATAGTCAATCACCTCCTCGTCTTCAGGCGTAAGTCTATCTGCCTGTTCGGTAGGAGTCTGTGACTTTGGTCATCCCGCCTTCCATTGTCTTGGGCTTGGACGCGCTGCCTGGAGCCGGGCGGCGTGCATTATCAAAGACGATCCCCGCGTGGTAGCATTGACCATGGCAGGTCTCTTTCTGAGGCTGGCACAGGCGCTCGGTCTGCAATCTACGCTGTCATGGCAGGACGTGTTCTGGAGTGAGAAAGCATGAACAAGTCTAGGGTGGCGCTGGTAAGGTGCGATACCTACGATGATAGGGCCGTTGGTGAGGCTGTTGAGAAGGGGCTGGAGCTTATTGGTGGAGCCCCCCGACTTGTGAAGCCTGGCGAGAGAATAGTCCT
>JAFNFZ010000126.1 GCA_017885485.1 Chloroflexota bacterium | reverse complement strand
CGGGCGTCGATCATGAGCTGTTACCGTTGGGGGCACGCCTGCCTCGCTCCCACACCAAAATTCGCCGCCCCGTCGCATCCGAACTGTATCCTGCCTGAGGCGTAGGTTGCATCGCTCTGCATATGGTCTCGGATGGACTGTCGGATAACATATTGACTTCCCTTCGTGTCGCACCCAACAGGTGAACTCCCCCAGCGGAATCTTAACGAAATCTTTATAGAACTCCTATCGGTTCTTATGCCTCCCTTATGTATTCCCTGTCACAATGAGTTGTGGCAATGAAAGATAACGGAGGCGAGTCATGGAGACAGAAGCGATCGTAAGGATAGTAGTACTGGCAGTAGCCCTCGGGATTATGCACTGGGCCCTCGTACCGATAACCCTGGAAAGGCTGATTGATCGGCCGAAAGTGGTCGGTAGCAAAGCCCTCTGGGGAGCAGCGATAGTGTTCGCCACTTGCCTGGGTTCGATTGCATACCTGCTGGTTCACCCTGACACCGAGAACGAGACTGAGACTTCGAGAGAATGGATCAGCACCAACCGGTGGGATGACTAAGGAGCCTGAGAGATTCCTCCAAGGAAGATAGCCATGAGCAGAAAGAGAATCCTGGTTGTAGATGATGACTCACTCCTTGCCAAGACCATAGACGTGTGCCTTTGCAGGAGAGGGCACAGCGTCAAGGTCTTCCACAGCGGAGCCAGTGCAGTCAAGTATTTGTTCGAAGAGCAGCCGGACCTCATGCTGGTTGACATCAGGCTACCTGACTGTGATGGCTGGTTTCTGGCCGAAATGCTGAAGAAACTGGAGTTGACTCAGAAGGTGCCGATGATTGTGATGTCGGTTCTGGATCCCGATAGAGGCAAGGTGGCTGATGCCAAGCTGTGTGCCTACATTCAAAAACCCTTTGATATGGGCCAGCTCATGGAGGCCGTTGAGAAAGGCCTGCATACAGATGAGTGCTTGGTCGGCGCCTGACAATCCAGCCTGAGAGCTCCCAATCCTCCCTCTTTAAGATCCCCATTCAAGCCAGATAGCTGGCGAGATGAACCAGGACTCCCCCATGTGCTTGGCAAGACACCCGCACTCTGATGATCTCCCCACCGGGTCATTGGAGGGACTACCTCTTAGGCACAACAGATGCACTGCCCTATAGGAGCCTCGACCTTGCTCCCAATAACCTCTGGTTCGTTACAGCCAGCGCCCTCCAGAACTTCAGGCCGTCCCGGACTCGGCTCATGCCATGCAGTCTCAATGCGGAAAGACGAGAAGGGGCTCGTGAAGAGCCCCAAGTATACTGGAAGCGTGTCGTCGACGTCCTCTGAAGCTACCCTATCCTGTCACCTTCTCAGTGGCCAGCCGTTTCTCCGCTGCTCTCTTCATACGAGCCTCGCGAACTGCAGCATAGATGCCACTTAAATTCAGATACCACACGAAAGCCACGGGCAAGAGAATCACCGGGATTATCACTACCATCGCTACGATGAACTGCCATTCCATTTTGGTACCTCCTTTGATTCACACATACTTGAATCACTGCCTTGTTGACTGTCAGGCTGTTGCCTCTGCCTTCCTACCAGCCTTTCGAGCTTCCTTCACGAGACCGTAGATGCCGCCAACCGTGAGGTACCCGACAAAGGCCACCGGTAGAAGGATGATTGGGGCTGCCAGTGCTAGTGCCGTTACAACTTCCCATTCCATTTTGTTTCCTCCTTCTCAAGGCCGTAGGCCTTTTCCTTTTCCACCATTAGAGTACCATCCTGAAGACCAAACCGACTTCCGCTGTAATACCTGATTGACCCTGCATGAAAGACGTCAAGGTTGTTTGTCGCACAAGTCAAACTTACCTAGTGACCCCCCACATGGAGCAGGTAGATATGCCTATTGCCAGCTGCGACCTCCCCTATTGTTTGTATCCAGGCTGAGGTTGGATTGATATCGCCCTGCAGATGGTCTTACTAGACTCTTGAAGCAGATGCTGCTGGGGCAGGAGACTGGCAGCGAGCTACGGACACCTCGAGAAGAGTCTCGATTTCCCGCTGTCGAAAAGTCCTGTATGGTGGGCTATACTGGACGATATCGAGAACTCCGAGCTTCGAACTGCCCTTCAGTTTGGTGTAATCGAATCATAGTAGTCCGATGTCATGATTGCAGCGTAGCCAACGCAGCCTCCGCCCTGGCCAGCCAATAGTCCATACCCATCTCTTGGAACATGGTTTGAGCCTTCTCAAGCGCTCTTGTAGCTTGGTCTCTCTGATCGGCCCCGGAATGGAGTTCTCCCAGATAGAAATTCGCCTGGGCCGCAGGCGGCCTGAGTCCTCGCTCATCTAGGATACCGATCCCTCGCATAACGTGCTCTTTCGCCGCAGCATACTCCGACCTATTCAGCCTGCCCAGCGTTCTCCCCAACAAAGCCCACGACAACCCTTCCATGAATTTCTCGTTGTTACTCTGAGATGATGTCACAGCTTCCTGCGCACAGATGTGAGCCTTCTCGATATCGCCTAGCTCGTAGTGGAGCAGGCTCATTGCACAATGGTGCAATGACATCAAGTAGGTCATCCCGCTATCCTTCTGTATCTTCAGCCCCTGACTGATCTGTTTCTCAGCATCCTCGAGTTGTCCCAGAATATAGTGAGACCAGCCTAGTCCAGTCAGGCCAGCTCCGAGAATGCCCAACAGGCTTGCCTCTTCTCCGTACCTGACGCATTCCCTTAGGTGATCTGCAGCTTTCGCGGCATCGCCCTTTTGAAGAAGCAGACACCAGCCGAAGTTGTTTTCCACCAAGGTCATCACGTTCAGATCCTTCAATCCGAGGGCAAAGCCAAGGGCCTTCTCGTGAGCAGTTTGCCCTTCCTGGAAACGCCCCAGCATGTCCATGGCTGTCCCATAGTACGAATGCAGCGTGGCATAAGGATTCATTGTGCCAAAGGACTCAGATTGTCTTTGTGTTTCTTCCAATAGAGCGATCGTCTTTGACGCCAATTCAATCATCTTGGGACAATTCTCGCCAGTGAAGAAGTAGGAGGAACACAAGTGGAAGGCGTTTGGTGCCATGATATCGACGGCCTTGACCCTCTCTGCTTCTCTGAAGCTTTCCTCAGAGTACTGTATTCCCAAGAGCGGTCTCCCGCTGAGCGAATGATACATGCCTATCCAACTGTATAGCTTGGCCAGACTTAGACTGTCGCCCAGTTCTTTGGCAATTGCCACACCATCTTCAAGGATTCTCAAGCATTCGTCGGGATAGCTCATCATAGGTAGTGCCAATGAAAGACGGACTTCCACTCCACTTCTTCTGTTCTGTTCACTGCGGGGCAGCTCGTCAAGCACTTTGATAGCCTCTCTATAGAAGCGATTAGCTTCCGAATTGGAGCAACTGCGTGCTGCTTTGTCCCCAGACAACTTGAGGTACTGGTAAGCCTTGTCCAGATCATTACTCTTGACAAAGTGATGGGCCAGCATCTCGTAGAACTCCTCCAGACGCTCGGGGTAGAGCTCCTCAATGCCCTTTCCTATCCTCTGGTGGATCTCCTTCCGTCTCTTCAGCAGCAGGCTATTGTAGGCCACGTCATGGGTGAGGGCGTGCTTGAATACATATTCTGTCTTGGGGAAGGTGCTCTTCTCATAGACCAACTCCAGCCCCTGAAGCGCGCTGAGGTGTTCTTCAAGTCCCTGCTCCGCAGCCAACACCTTCTGGAGCATAGCCAACGGAAACTCCCGACCAATTACCGAAGCTACCTGGATTGTCTGTTTGATGTTCTCCTCCAGACCATCAATCCTGGCTCCGATGATGCCCTGAATGGTCTCTGGAACATGTATCTCACTCGGGTCTACCGCCAGTGCATACTCGCCGTCGCTTCTGCGGAGGTAACCCCTGTCCAGAAGGGCCCGGGTCAATTCCTCCATGAACAGGGCATTGCCGGCTGCCTTCTTCAGAATGAGATCGCCTAGGTCTGGGGCCGCCTGGCCTTCCCGGAAAAAGGCATGTACCATTTCGGTGCTGGTGTCCGGAGGGAACTCGTCCAACGAGATCTGGCTGTAATAGGTCTTGCTGCCCCAGGAGTGCGTGTATTGGGGCCGGTAGAGCAGTAGCAGCAACAGGCGGGCACCTGGCAGGCGGCCGATGAGATGGTCCAGGAACTCCTCTGAGGTCTTGTCCATCCAGTGAAGGTCTTCTACGATCACAATGAGAGGGCGGCTCTGGCTCTCTTGGGTCCAGAGGTTCCGGATAGCCTCGAAAGTCCTCTCCCTCTTCTTCTGTAACTCTAGTTTGAGATACTGCTCGTCCTCCACTTTCAGAGACAGGATATCGTGCAAAGGCGGCAGGAGGCTTTCCAAGCTCTCATCCAGTCGTCGGACCTTCTCGCTCATCTTCGTCTTGGCCACCGACTCCAGCTCGCCCTCCTCCAGGCCAAAGTAAGACCTTAATATATCCAGCACCGGCAAGTAGGGAGAGGCCTCGCCATAGTGGAGGCACTCCCCTTGCAGGCAGGTGCACTCATCTCTGGGAATGCCCCCTTTCATCTGGAGAACCAGCCGGGATTTGCCCACGCCTGGTTCTCCCACTATGCCCACCACCTGGCCCTGGCCTTTCTTGGCCCGCTCATAGCATTTCATCAACTTCTGCAGTTCGCTTTCGCGTCCCACGAACGGGGTGAGTCCTCTGGCTACCGACATGCCCATTCTGGTCCGGGCCCGGCCGGCCCGCAAGAGCTCATAGGCCTTGACTGGCTGCTTCTTCCCTTTGACTTCGACTTCGCCTAGCGGCTGAAAGTCGAAATAGCCCGCCGTCAGGCGGTGGGTGCTTTCGGCCACCCGGATGGCTCCCGGCCCGGCGGTGCTCTGCATCCGTGAAGCCAGGTTGACCGTGTCCCCTACAGCCGTGTAATCCATAGAAAGGTCATCTCCGATCCGCCCCACCACCACCAGGCCAGTGTTGACCCCAATATGGATATCGAAGTCAATGCCTTGCTGTTTGAGCTTGTTGGCATGATCCCTCAGCCGCTCCCTGATTCCCAGGGCTGCATGAAGGGCCCGCTGCGGATCATCTTCGTGGGCAATGGGAGCGCCGAAGAGGGCCATGACTCCGTCACCCAGAAACTGAGCCACAGTGCCTTCATAGCGGTATACTTCGTCGGCCATGATCACCAGGCACTGATTGACGAAGTCCCGGGCCTGCTCCGGGTCCATGTCCTCAGATATCGAGGTGAACCCGGCGATATCGGCAAACAGGACAGTCACCTGCTTGCGCTCACCCTCCATGCTGCCCCGCGACGAGAGTATCTTCTCCCTGAGGTCTTTGCGGAGAGGCTCCCCGGGTGTGGTAGTCACCGCCTTCCGGGCGGAGGGCCTCCTGCCCTCTGCTTCAGGGTACAGACCGCGAGCTTTCAGTCCCTCGATGACCTGAGCTACACAGTCGCCGATCCCTCTGAAACCCACGCAGATCATGGCAGTACCGCCCAAGGCGTGACGCCCATTCCGGTTGACTCTCCTTGAGTTGCGGCGGCGTCATATCCAGGAGAATGGGGAAGAACGGCTTGCGACTCTCGAAAGCACCGACGACTTCTTTGGTGGTCTGGTCCGAGGAAATGGAGTTGGAGGATATGACTAGGACAACGGCATCACACTGGGCTACAGCTTCGGTGATCTGAATGAGGTAGCTAGTACCGGGCAGAATGTCCCGCTCAAAGTGCCAAGTGCGGTACCCGGCCTGCTCTAACCCCCGGATTATCTCGTTGACAGTAGCGAGGTCCTTCTCGGAGTGACTGATGAAGATGGTGCCCACTTCACCCCCTTGAGCGCACAACCATGCACCATGTTAGTCAGATATCTATCGGCATGATAATAACATAGTCTGGCACAAACGTTGTCAAGAACTGGGTCACGTGGAGCGAGGACTCTCTTCCTGGGTAGGCTGCGCTTGGCCAAGAACTGCGAACTCGCAGCCAGTGATCTGCCAGCTCTCGCTACACTGCTGCCAGACCCTCGCTACATTTCTGGAAGCAGGTCAGTAGACGATGAGCAGCAAGCAGACATGAATATGGTGGGCTATACTGTACGATATCAAGAACTGCACGCTTCGAGCTGGCATTCAGCCTGTGAAACGGGAGAGAGCTCCGGCATGCCCCCAGTCCGTTTCCAGCGTCAGCAGCCCTCACGGCAGCCTTCGCGCCCGGAATCCACATATCTGCTAACCCTGGCCCCGTGGGCAAAGATAGGCCTAGGCTGGCTTAGCCTTCCGCTTTCTCCAGAACACGAATCCCCCTGCCATAACACCGGCTACGCCCAGGGCCGCCAGGATCCAGACCCAAAGGCCTTCCCCGCCGCTCTGATGGTGGATGGTTACTGTCTCCTCCCAAGTCCCGTCGCTATCCTCGTCCCTCTGCATCTGGATGCCGTTCCCCCTGAGATCTTCCCATGCGGTGCACGTCAGAATCTGTGTCTCGCCGCTGCCTATCCTGATCCGACTGCTCTTCAGGCTTTGCGCCTTCTGGTCCTGACGCAGGTACTCCACCAGGAGCGTGTACGATGTCGCGTTGCCACCGTTGTAGACCTTGACCCCGTTACCGTCGGCCATGGCGGTTATTCTGATGGCGCCGGTCTGATCGGCCCCCATGTCACTTGCTGTGAACGCTTTGTCCTCCTGCTCTGACCCCCACGCCATCCTGTAGCTGAACTGCTTGGAGCCGCTCGCGGCCATTCCGGTGGAGAGCGCGGCTGGGTCAATACTCACGCTGTCCACCGAGCCTTCCGAAGTATCGACCTTGAGGCTGATCAACATGCCATCCAAGGGCATATATGATAGGTCATAGTCACCAGACGCGATGCCGGACAGCCTCAATGCGTAAGACCTCTCCATAGGGATATAGTAGACTCTGGCAGAGGAATCGGATTCGCCGGCCGGTATGGGGATGGGTATCCAATAGGGCAGTCCGTTTTCTGCGTTGATGCTGACACTGCCTTCATCAGTCAGCATCTGGTGGCCCTCGCCGTCAGTGGCCTGGACTAGATCCGCACTGCCGATGCTGTACAGCATGCCGAGAGTGAATCCAATCGCGGCCAATTCCGGAACATTCAATAACCCAGGAAGATTGGGGTCGCCGCGGAGGACGTCCGAACGAATGGCTACAATGAAGTCGTCATGCCACCATACGTCCTCGATAGTGCCGCTGTCGGTGGTCCTCTCACCAATCTTGTAGGACCATGAATTGTCCAAACGCGGTTCAACGTATATAGCGCTGGAATCGTCGGATGTCTCCCTGTACTCGAAGGGCTTGTTGGAATCGTACACCCGGATGGCCAATCGACCATCCGGCAGGTCCTCCACAGCATAGGCCGTCACAGTATGAGCCTTTCCCTCCTGGAACATGGCGATGAGGTAGGGAGGTTCTCCCGGTTCCCACTCCCTGACCTTGCTCAGCACTGCGTTGGAATACCTCCCCGGATGATCGCCGATGAAGAAAGCCAGATCCCTGATGAACTCCATCGACATGACCCAATACTGACGTTCACGAATGTAGTCGTCGAGGATTTCGTTGGGTATGAGGAGGCTGTCGAATCTGTCAGCCGCATGCGGCAGGTTGGGGTCTTGCTCCAGGTGTGTCCTGATGAGATCGTCGGCGATATTACCGGCCGAAACGGACATCCCGGTACAGTTGCCACCACGACCGATGGGCGCGGCGTTCCAGATGGCCCAGGGGATCAGGCGAGGGATAGGCTCTCCAAAAAGCCAGAATACTGTCTCTTCAAAGCCGAAGAAGTGGGCGAAGCTCTCAAATTGAATCCGCTCAGAAGAGAAGTTCCCGAACCTGAACCCTCTGTCCCTGCGAAACATGTAGCGGTGGAGCGGGAAGTCGATGCTCACTGTGTTCTTCTGACCATCCAGATCAACTCTAAGCTTCAGTCTTCCCTCAATGGTGCTGACTCCGGGTTCGAAGAGGCTGCTCCAGGCGGAGAAGTCATCCGGATAGTCAACCGTGATATTGGTCCAGGCCGCGATCCGAGAGACTCCGCTGATCGGGAGGAGTGCTTCGATGCTTTCAGCTTCAATTGAGACTGCCTCCACGAACTCTTCTGTCCCAACGTCTTCTGGGAAGCCCCGGACAACAACCGTGAGCTTGTCTCCAAGAGGGTCGGCCATAAGCCAGTCTATGCTGAGTACGTTGAGGTCAAAGAAGCCGGCCACAGTATCGCCGAAGGAATCGGTCACCTCCACCTTCAGCCTATACCGCCCGCTGGCGAAGCCGCTCTCGTCAGATGAAATCGCAACTATGATCTGATTCCCGAGTATGTTGTAGGCTGTGTTCATGTTATTGGGCAGACTCTGTCCGGTGGTGGCTGATTCAATGACTACCTCGTATGGAGACAACCCTCCTATGAACACGACGTTGGCAGTGTAGGCTACTCCTTCCAACGCTGGCGGAAGAAAACGCCCTATCGTCAGCAACGCGAGGTCGTTCCTGGGCCTGATGGTGACTGTCAAGCGCTTCTGTCCCGAGAGTCCAGAGCCATCCTCCGCTTTGACTTGGAACTCATGTTCCTTGACTGCCTGGGTCGGCGTACCAGAGACCAATCCGTCTGAGGATAGAGCTAGACCAGAAGGCAGAATGTCTAGCAGCGTCCAGGTGTATGGAGCTGTACCGCCAAAGACGTCCAGTGGAGTGCTGAAGTCATAGCTGACTCTGCCCTCCAACTCGACGTCCGGGATGCGCAGACCTGCCAGCCGTCTCCAGCAGGGATCTCCTTTTGACCCTTCGTAGGGCTCCATCCCGCCCACCACACCCAGGTCGTTCAGCTTTCTGTCGCCAAACGCACTGATAGTGCCCTGGATATCCAAGCGGAGGGACCAGAGTTCCTCGCGATATGAATCCGCACCGGCGATCTTTTTGATGTAGGCCACTTCAACAGAGTTGGGGCCCCAGCTGGGAGAGACCGCGCGAGGTGAACCCGCCGTGTCAGTGACCTGGAAGACACGCCTGGTATTGACCGGCCCTGACGAGTCCGCTACGAAGATCTCAGACTCACTTCCCCAGCTCATAGAACAGGCGAACCACTGTCCGTCAGGAGACCAATCGGGCGTTCTCTGGTTCCTTTCGGTGTACGGTGGCACACCAGGCAAAGAACGCACCACGTCCTCCGGGTCGCCAATGCTGAGCGTGTACAGCTGGAAATTGCCGCTGCGGTTGGAGGAGAATACCACTTGGGTGCCGTCGGGTGAGAAGCAGGGCTCGCGATCCTGATGGTTGCCCGAGGTCAGTTGTGTTTCTTGGATGAAGAAACGGAATGTGCCCAGCACCGGATTCCACTCTCTCTTCATCTCGGCCACATAAAGGTGGCAGTATCTCCCATCAGCATCGAACCGTGAGAAAACCACCTTCCAATCGAAGGCGGTGCTACCCGAATAGAGCGCGGGATCGACATCATCCACTCCGTTCTGGGTCACCTGTGTCTGTGTCGCGCCTTGGGAATCCATGAGCCAGATCTCATACGTGCCCGTCACCCCTCCGCCCGGGAGTCGCACTCCTTTTCGGCTGAACGCCACGAGTTCGCCATCGGCTGAAGCTGAGGGCTGAAGCTCCACGACATCGGTTGTCAGCGTGAGGTTGATCTCGCCGAAATCGTAGCCAAAAAGCGTGGTGATGTCCCAGTCCTTGGAGAAAAACACCTGGACCGGCGTTATGCTGAAGTCGGCATCACTCGAGTCGGCTGCATAGACGGTCGCCATACCGGTACAGCTGCTTATCCAGACGACTCTCACTCTGCATAGGGTAGAACTCACACTCGGCACCTGCCATCGGTAAGAAGCATTGCCTTCGCCGACGGCCAAAGGATTGGAAACGCATTCCACCAATGAATAGCTGGCGCCACTGTCCAAAGAGTAGAGCACACTGACGTAACCACCGGGCTCAGACGCGATCCACTCGACGTACTGATCGCCGCCCCCCAACAGCAATTCCCCTCCGTTAGGGCTAACGAGGCTGATGGTTCTCTCGGCAGCCCGAACCAGCTGAAGGTGCGGTGCAGTGCTGATCAAGATGGCAAGCAAGACGAGAACAGCGACGGTCTTCGTAAGTGCAGTGCGGAGCGGTATCCTTATCAGCATCTCGCCTCCTTGTTTGACTTGGCTATGTCAAGCCGAATGAACCGGCCCAGCTGTGTCGAGGAGACAGTTGCAGCTCAAAGCTGCAGAAAGACCTGCCGCGCTGGCATTGAGGCTTCACGTGCCTGAGATAGTATCGTCTCAGGTAATTTGCCCATATTATACTACTGCGCTACCCCGCCTTCTGGCACTGGCCGCTGCCTGATCTACCCGCCCGCAATGCCTGCACTGACTCTAAGGTCACAGTTGCCAGAGGTGAGGCTTGAGGAGTTGGCGTAATATCATGGGCCTGAATCGGCGACCTTCTGTATTCAGGACAGGTGGTCAGTTGGTCTGGCTTGGATGGGGTACCTGCGGCCTCCTGCAATCAGTTTTGGGCCATACCGGAGCAAGCAATTTGGCACCGCCTAATGGTTTCTGCAAGTAGAATGGTGGGCTATACTGGACGATAGACAGAACGCCGCGCTTCGAACTGGCCTTCTGCCTGGCAACCGTGACTTGAGTAGTGGTACAACTATTGGCGGCAGGTCACGAGGGGAGAGCCCGTCATGAGCCAGGGAAGCGAAGCGACGCGAATAACGATCCTGTCAACAATGGTTGGTCCGTTATGGGCGCGGGCGACTTTCAGTCAACGGTATCCCGATCTGCTAACGGATCACGACGGCCTTCGAATCTTCGAAGCGTTGCTGGCAATGCATCCAGAGCCCGAAGCAAAGGCTCGATTTGACTTGATGCGAGAATTCATTGACGAATTCCTAGGACTCAGCCTAGTGATCAGGGCTCGAACCTTTGATCATGCAATAGGCGAATATCTGAAAGAGTATCCGGAGGCCACCGTGGTCAACATCGGGTGCGGACTAGATACTACCTTCTCCCGTGTCGACAACGGCAGAATCCATTGGCATGATCTGGATCTGCCAGAGGCAATCGAATACCGTAGGAAACTGATTCCTGATTCTCCCCGCAGCAGTTGCATATCCAAATCAGTCCTTGACCACAGTTGGTTCAACGATGTGAGGTTCGCCCCGGATAGGGGTGTCCTCTTCTTCTCAGGGGGCCTCTTCAACTACTTCCGAGAGGACAAGGTCTCTGATCTGTGTAGGGCGATGTCCGAACGGTTCCCCGGTGGCCAATTGGTGTTTGATGCCCCTTCGGGGCTCGGCAACAGAGTGATGAACAGACGCTTCAGAAAGCGTGGTGTCACTGGTGTAGAATTCTCCTTCGGCTTAGGCAACCCAACCAAGCAGATTCCGAAGTGGTCAGACAGAATCAGACTGGTCGAATGGTTCCCGCTTTACGCCAGGACAGAACGCAATCCCAAATGGAGGATAAGGACTCGGGTCTTGATGGATGTCTGTGATCTGCTTGGGGTCGTGAAGGTGGCTCACCTGAGATTCCTGCTGGCCTAGCTGGGTCCGATCTTGACGGGACAATGATGTGTTTCGGGATCAACTCTTGTATCCCAGATGTTGAATACTGAGAATCTCCTGCAAACGGGACACCTGAAGAAGCGCCACGGGCCGAAGCGCAGCGAAGTGAACGATACAAGGGGAATCCACGCATAATCGAACTCTGTCCCGCATTCCATGCATTTGAGGTGGGAAAGCTGCAAGATGCCCGCTGAATTCCTTGCCAGCACGAAAATCAAGGGAACAACTAGGGCGGCAATAATCACGGCGGTGATAATAATCGCGGTTGATCCCAAGACTGTGCTCCCGAACCGAATTCGGCATCATGGTAGCAAAGGGGTTTGGCACCGTCAAACTTAGGTAAGAACGTGTTCTCATCGTCTGTGGTTCGGGAAGGCACAGCATTATCTGGTACACGCTGTCAACCTGAGCTTGGATACAGATCGGTATGACCAGATCAGGATTGAGGACCCGCAATAGACCCACACCCGCATCCATACCGTTTGAAATCAGAATCTAGGCAAATCCAGCCATAGAGGCTGAGAATTGGCAGTATCCCAGAACTCCACAGACGCCCCCTGTGACCATCTGGGGCTGAGGGGGTGGGAGAGATCACAGCTTCCCGTTCTGCCGGAACCAGGCAATGGAGTCGGCGGCGGTCTCCTTCATGGTGCGCGGCTGGAACCCCAGCTCCCGGCTGGCCTTTTCGTGGCTGATGACGGAATTGCTCTTGACGATGCGGGCTTCGTCCAGGGTGAAGCCCGGCACAGTGTCCCTGATCCAGTTGTAGGCCCAGGCTATTCCGGCCATCATATAGAGCTGCCATACCGGGATGCCGTAGCAGCGTCCATGGACTCCGGACACCTCCTGCAACAT
>JAFNFZ010000125.1:1675-3207 GCA_017885485.1 Chloroflexota bacterium | reverse complement strand
TGATCGTGAAAGGATTCAATCCAGTCGCAATCGCTTCTCTGTCTGCGAAAACAGCGACAACGAGCCTTTGAGCGCGTCATAGATTTGCCATAATGGGCTTTAGGGAGGGCTGAAGACCCTCCCTAGAGCCCTCCCCACTCAGCTACATGTAGATGCTCGTGGAATAGACATTGAAAAGCGGACACGACACATCACAAGGAGAAGGCAAGATGCGAAAGAGAGGTTCGACCATCCTCTCAATCTGGAGCGGCATCAATTTCCTCCTCGCCGCCTTGATATTGACCAGTGTCGTCATTTTCAACGCAAACTCCCCACTCTTGGTGATGGTGTTTGAATGACCTGAAATCGCCAGCCTGGATGCCAAGGTCGGTGCATCGCTCAATGCTTTGACGATCCCGTACAACTCTTGCTCGCTGGTTCTCTCGGTGCTGGTTCGGTTGCTCATCCGAAAGAGCCTGATCGCCGGCCAAAATGGGCCTTCTGGGTGTTGCTGTTCGTGATCGGCTTTGTGGAAGCGAAGGCCTTTGTCGCTTCCGCACCCATCGGAAATGCACGCTGGCAAGTGAATATCATTCTGAGGGCTCTATACATTGTGGGCATTGGCCTGTCGGGCTATTCCCCATTCAAGGGAGATAAGACCCCAATCCCTATGGCTGCCTAACAACTCGATGGAGCCGACCCGGCCAGCCCAGTCTTTGGCTTTGGCGCGATACCAGCCTTCGGCTGGCCGGGCGGCTCATCTCGAGGCCGTTGGGCCTACTTGAGATCACCTTTTGCACAGACGGCGAAATGGAGATCCCCCTGGGCTTGACATCAGCTTCAGCATGAGATAATGACATTGAGGCTTTTGGGTCTATTAAGGAGGAATCGATGAATTCAGACAGAGAGTCCGTTGGGAATCTACTGCATGTGAGGATCATCCTTGCAGTCCTATGGATAGCTGGAATGCTGAGTAGTCTAAACGGTGATACGTACCGCCTACATGATTCGGTCGAACTACAATCCTATCTTGCCAATGCCTCATCTATCAAGATAACCCCCGGGTTACTATTGGTAATGTCCATAGTATTCGTAGTTCCGATCTTTATGAGTGTCTTGACCCTGATGTTGAAGCATTCCTTGAGTCGTTTGGCAAACCGCATCGTGGGCATACTCTATGCTTTGATTATTCTTGGCTTCTGGGTTCTAGGTCTTGTAGTATTGCGATCCCCTGGCTATCAGATAGTCTGGGCAACTGGACAACTTGTGTTTGCCTTGCTCGTTGTTTGGTACGCATGGAAATGGCCAAAGCAAGAAGCATAGAGGGGTTCTGTTCTTCTACATGTACATAGAGGAATGAAAGTACATAGAGCAGACGAGATTGTCGGTTGAATGAAAGATGGACAGAAGTAGGCCCTACAACTCGCTGAAGCCGACTCGGCTGGCTGGCGAAAACGGTGAGTAGGTTGGGCTGCCATCTGAGCGGCGCGAGAATGGTGGCACGCCTGAGCCGCCGAGCGGCTTAGCTCGAGGCCGTTGGACTGACGACAACG
>JAFNFZ010000125.1:1521-1659 GCA_017885485.1 Chloroflexota bacterium | reverse complement strand
TCGCGGCACTGTACATCGCGGTAGCCTACCTCGCGGCGATTCCGTACTTCCTCGTCCTCGTGAACTACCCCAGCGTGGTCGACCCGGTTCAGAAGGTCATCCTGCTCAGAGACAACTACCTCAGCATGTATCTGATGC
>JAFNFZ010000125.1:562-1502 GCA_017885485.1 Chloroflexota bacterium | reverse complement strand
GCAAGCGTCATGGTGTTCAACTACGGCATGGGAGCGGTGGTCCGGCTATACGCCACTGACCCCGGTCACGCTGTGTCGGCATGGCAGGTCATCGAGCCCGTGGCGGGAGCCTTGGGCAGCTCCGGCGGCGAGATCCTCGGCGGAGTATGGATTCTGCTCTTGAGCGGAGCGGCGCTTCGCACGAAGGTGTTCCCGGTTGCGTTGAACTGGCTCGGCGTTGGAATCGGCACCGCAGGCATCCTGTCGCTGGTGCCGGCATTGAATGGCCTAACGGTCATCTTCGGGCTGCTCCAAATCGTGTGGTTCATCTGGCTCGGGATCGTCATGCTGCGCACGGCGCCGGACGCGGCAGCGTAGGGTTAGTGTGCGCAGAGAGCGCGGTCCAACAAACGGATCAACCTGACTCGCTTCGCTCGCAGGTTATCCGTCAGACGTTAGGCCGAGAAGCCGCTGCAGGGGGCTGAGAGGCACAGACTGCCATCAATCGCGGTCGGCATGCCTCATCGACGGGTGGAAGGATCGGGATGTCTCCCAACATCACCGACCACCTGGCGCAGGACATGGTAGCCAGAATCACGGACCGGGCCTATGACCTCATCGGGGGCGTCGCTCCCCAGAGGGTATGGATACCGAAATGGAAAGGAGTCCAGAGATGAATTCGAGCAAGACGACCGCAAGGATCGTGGGGGCGCTATTCATAACTGCGACGGCTGCAAGTCTACTGGGCACTAGTCTTACGGGCTCCGTTGTGGGTGCTCCGGACTATCTTGTTCAGATTGCTGCAAACAAGAACCTGGTAGTGCTGGGAGCGCTTCTTAAGTTTGTCGCGGCTGCCGCAAGTGCCGGCATCGCGATTGCGCTGTACCCCGTCTTGCGGAAACACAATGAAGGGCTAGCTCTTGGGTCAGTTGGTTTCAGGCTTGTTGAGGGAGTGTTCTAC
>JAFNFZ010000125.1:0-505 GCA_017885485.1 Chloroflexota bacterium | reverse complement strand
AGGCACCTTGATTCTCGCAGTACGTAATTGGGCGGGCTTCGTGTATGGAGTGCTCTTCTTCTGCTTGGGCGCTCTGATGTACTACTACGTCCTTTATCAATCAAGACTCATTCCTCGCTGGCTATCAGGTTGGGGTCTGGTCGCCATTGCATTGTTGTTCTCAATGGTTCTATTGATCGCCTTCGGCGAAAGACCCTCAGGACCTTCAGGCATGCTTCTGTTGTTGGCCCTCCCGATCGCCTTGCAGGAAATGGTNNAATCGCTTCCGGGTCTACCAAGACCGACACAGACTAGCGCAGGCGCCCACGTAGCAAGCGCTTCCAGCAGTCAATACGCCGCCCGAATGGTACCCTCGAGTTCGGGCGTAGCGCGGCGGCGTATTGCAGCTGAAGCGCAACGATGTTCGATGGAGAAGCGACACGCGGATCCGTAGTCTGAAAGGACTCAGAATGCAAGCAGTCGTCTGCACGCGATACGGTTCGCCCGAGGTTCTCCGGCTCGAGGA
>JAFNFZ010000124.1 GCA_017885485.1 Chloroflexota bacterium | reverse complement strand
TTTTCGGACCAGGAGGTCCAGGATGCGGCGGACTCCGTTCCTTGGTCTGGCAAATCCCTCGCAGAAGATGCTTTTGAACATGATAACGAACTGAGCAAAGTCCATGTCGTGTTCCTGGGCGTTTCCATAGTACATGAGGGGGCAGAGGACCATGTCAACGAGCAGGGGATCAGTGATGATGCTGCTGACTATCTGACGTGCGGAAAGCGGCTTGGTCTCCAGTGACAGCTCATCATATTCGGATATGGTTCTGAGCAGCTTCTGGAAGTTGTCGGCCTGTCCAGGGAACTTCTGAGAAACCTCGCTGACGAGGAAATCGAGCTGATTGGTGAACCCCAGTGTCTTCTCAGGGAACTTGATGCTCGACATCCGCTGTTGATACAAATCGAGATCCTCGAATCTCAGCCTGAGCTGCCGGAGCAACTTCGGCAATGGCGCCGCCTTGGTACCTTTGGGAACATAGTTGGTCATAGCATGGAGGCCAACATCGAACCCCTGGCCGTCCTTGCTGTAGAAGGAGTTCAACCCCCCGACCCGATAGTGTTTCTCGAGGATGCAAACCTTCTTGTCAAAGTAGGCTAGCCTGATACCGGCAGCCAACCCGGACATCCCCGCACCGATGATCAGAACGTCGTAATCCACGGCTAGATCGGTATGGTCATCGCCTTCACCTATGATGGGCCGGCGGTATTGCAGGGCTACGGCGGCACGGTGGGGAGATGCTGTGTGTCCTCGCCGGTCTGCCTAAAGATGGGCCATGCGTGGTTCGAGGTAGGCTACTGCGCCATCAAGCGTGGCTAGCTGGATGTAGTCGTCCTCCGGGACCTCCACGCCGTAGCGTTTTCGGAGCTCCATGATTATGTCCAAGAAGTCCATGGAGTCCAGTTCAATCTGGTCGCGTATGCGGATGTCGCCCCTAAGATTGCTCAAATCTTCGTCTGGCACAATTTGGGCAATGACCTCCACGATGATAGATCTGATCTGTTCACGGATCATACGGTGTTCCCCCCTCCAGAATCGCTATGACGACTCAGTGCCCGTCATACCTCCTGACGATGACCACCGAGTTTATGCCCAACATGCCGAAGGAATTATTCATGATATAGTCAACCTTGTCAACCTTTGTGGGTTTGTTGATGACCAGATTGGGAATGGCGCATCGGGGATCCAGGTTGTCCAGGTTTATTGTTGGATGAACGAAGTGGTCATTGAAAGAGGGCAGGTTCCCTGCCAACTCCAGCGCCCCAGCGGCTCCCATGGTATGGCCGATGTAACTCTTCGTGTTGTTGGTGTGGGTGTGCGGCGCATCGTTGAAGACCTCTCTGATGGCCTGGCACTCCTGCAGGTCACCCTGTTGAGTCCCCGTGGCATGACTGCTGATAACGTCGATATCACTGGCGGAAAGCCCGGCCTTCTTCAGCGCCAACCGCATGCACTCAGCTTGTCTTGGTGCATATGGAAGGATGAAGTCAAACGCATCCGAGTTTATGGCATAGCCAACGATTTCGCCATAGATCGTGGCTGACCTCTTCAGAGCGTCACTCAGTCGTTCCAGGACGCAGATGCAGCCGCCTTCAGAAACAACGATGCCGTTGCGATCTCGGTCGAAGGGGCGACACGCTCTGTTGGGGTCGGCGTGGGAGGCCAAAGCCCCCTCGTTCCTGAAACTGGCGAAGACGCCGAAGGTGTGAATACTCTCGGAGACCCCTCCCCCGAGGGCCAAATCGATCTCTCCCAGCAGCAACATCTGCAAACCCTGAATGAGACCGATGTTGCCAGCGGCACATGCGGCTCCCAGGGTGTAGTGAGGTCCGGTGATGCCCATATTCATAGTGACTTCGCCAGCCGGATTGTTGGCTACCGTTCTCGGGTTGTGGTGGTGTGACCAGTACTTGACATCGTAGTTGTATTGTTTCAGCGTGTAGACTTCGTTCTCAGTCTCCACGTTGCCATGCTCCGTGATGCCTATGTACACGCCGATCCGCGATCTGTCCAGCCTGGCCAGGTCAAGCCCTGAAGCAGCGAGAGCCTCGTTGGCACAGTAGATGGCTACTGAACCTGCGCGGGTACCGCGGCGCAACTCTTTCTTTTTCTGGTACTTCAGGGGGTCGAAATGACATACACCTGCCAGCACTTCGCCCATGTAGTGGGTCTCGATTCTCTCTATGCTGGCCTTCCCGTTGAGGAGATTATGTCTGAATTCCGGGAGGTTATTGCCGTTTGGTGCGGTCAAACCAATTCCCGTTATGACAATCCGGCGGTCGTTGGTCATTTCAATGGAAGCAGTCCCCCCGCGAGTGTAGCTACAAATAGCATGTTGACCATTCATTGTCAAATCAATTTGGTTCGTTTTGACAATCAATGACTCACGCTCTATCATCAGTGATCGATTCAGGACAGAGCAGAACATGGAAAACAGCCTGTGGCAGGATTTCGTGAAGACCTTCGTACCTCTATTCATAGTGATAGATGCTTTTGGCAATCTGCCGTTTGTGATCTCCTTGAGCGAAGACATGGCCAGGAGCGAGCGGCGCAAGATGATCAACATCGCGGTCATCACTGCGGCGTTGGTAGGGCTGGCCTTTCTGTTCCTGGGCAGGTTCATACTGGACGTGATGGGTATCTCTGTGGAGGCCTTTGCCATTGCGGGTGGTCTTATACTCTTGGTGCTTTCGATCAGATACATATTGACGGGACACATTGTGGAAGTCATCAAAGAGGAAATGGTGGCTGTGGTGCCTATCGGCACCCCTCTGACCGTGGGGCCAGCGACGATAACGACCCTGTTGCTCCTGGCGACTCAGTTCGATCTGCATTTGGTGCTGATCTCTTTTGCCTTGAATATTGTCATAGCCTGGGCTGTCTTCATGTTGAGCGGTTGGTTCAGCCGCTTCTTGGGACAGGGTGGGCTCAAAGCAGTCTCCAAGGTGTTCAGTCTGTTGCTCGCGGCGATTGCGGTGACCATGATCATCAATGGGGTGGACGGGCTGGGGATAATCGACATTGACATCTAGCCGAGTTCGGGCGGTCCGGCGGCAGAGAACGAGGCCATCGGTTCAGATAACACCCGGAAAGCATTGATGTCTGACTATGCAGTGTGAGACTATCCCCGGACGATGCCACAAGAGCCGGAACCCCCATGAGTTCTAACCAACCCTACATTCCGAACCTGCTGGAAAGAGTCAGGCATGAGAGCTCGCTGGATCTGCTGGGGATAGCAGACGTACATCAGGCGAGGCGAGAGTTCCTCGAACTCACCCCAGCGGTCAGCGAGAAGTTCTCTCTGGCAATCGTGGTTGGCGTGCGGGTTTCTCCAACCGTTCTCGGTGCCCTCGTTGATGGCCCGAATCTCCTCTACTATCATCACTATCGCCAGCTCAACTTCCAGTTGGATCGGGGCGCAGCAAGGATGGCTCAGGAGATCGAGCGGATGGGGTATGCGGCTCTGCCCATACCTGCTTCGCAGATCGTGGACTGGACGACGATGAGAGGGCATGTGGCGCACAAAGAGGTGGCCTATCTGGCGGGACTGGGCTGGCGGGGCAGAAACAATCTGCTGATCACTGAGCAATGGGGGGCCCAGGTGAGACTGGCCAGTGTGCTGACGAACTTGCCTCTTGAGCCGGCGCGTCCTCTATCGGCCGGTTGTGGCTCGTGCCGGCGCTGCCTGTCTGCCTGCCCCGCCGGAGCCATAAGAGAGGAGCCGGGTGATTTTGACCATCAGGCGTGCTACCAGCAACTGAAGGAGTTCAGCAAGGTGAGACGTATTGGGCAGTACGTCTGCGGGCTTTGTGTGAAAGCCTGTCACGGCCCGGTTGGCGTTGAAGGGGATAGGTAGCAGAAAGGCGAGAGACAGCCAATGGGTGAAGTCAGGGATCCACAACCGGTGAAGATCTTCGTGGGCATGCTCACAGCGCAACTGTCCCTCCTGCAGAAGGTGAACAACCTACTCCAGGAGAGACTTGGGCCGATTGATATAGAGAGTGAGATACTGGACTTCGACTGTACGAGATACTACGAGAAGGAGATGGGGCCCGAATTGAAGAGGCGCTTCCTGGGGTTCCAGCGCCTGGTTCACCCTGACGCATTGATGGAGGTGAAGCTCCTCACCAACCAGTTGGAGCAGGTCCTGTCCGAACAAGGGAAGCGACTGGTGAACCTAGACCCGGGCTATCTGACTGCGGCCAAAGTGGTGCTGGCCAGCACGAAGGACTGTGCGCACCGTCTGTATTTGGGGAATGGGATATATGGTGAGGTCACTCTGGTCTATCAGGACAGGCGATTCCAGACACTGCCCTGGACGTATCCTGACTATCGCAGCGAGGCGTATCATGGGTTCTTCAGGCGGGTGCGTGCGGCCTATCTGGCTCAAATAGGAACGAAAGGCTATTGACATTTGACCTCTCGTGCGCATATGATTCGCACAGCGTAGCTGCAATCGTGAAGGATCGTGTGCGGCTGCGCGAGAAAGAAAAAGGAGGGTGAATCACATGGCACAAGCTTACTGCGTGAAATGCCGCAAGAAGAGGGAGATCCAGAATCCGAGGCAGGTCACACTGAAGAACAAGCGGCCAGCCATAAGCGGCACGTGCCCGGTCTGCAAGACCAAGGTATTCCGGATCGGCAAGGGCTAGAACCTGCCCCCGTGGTGGTTCAAGTCGCAGCCTGAGCAAGGCCGTACCTGTAGGAGAAGCCGTACGGTGAGGTCACTCAGGAGGT
>JAFNFZ010000123.1:5063-8407 GCA_017885485.1 Chloroflexota bacterium | reverse complement strand
GCTTCCAGTGAAACTGAGGGTGTTGTCGCTGGCAGGATCACTACCGAGGGGAACGAGAGAAACGCACGGCGCGGTGGTATCAACAGTGAAGCAGGATGAAAGGTAGTCGGAGCCTGCGGTGATGTTGCCCAGAGCATCCGTCGCTCTAATGGCAACAGTGTGCCAACCATCCGCAAGGTCAGCAGCAGCGAGAGTGTATTGCTCCGTCAATTCATCGAAGGCGCCATTGGCAGCTGTGGCCTCTATCCAGGAGCTGCCGTCAGTGGAATACTCCACCGAGGCTACCGGGCTGATGGCGTCTGCGGCCGTGCCAACCAGGACAACGTCAGAAGTGATGACATAGCTGGGCACTACTTCCAGAACCAGGGAAGGGGCAGTGGTATCCACGGCAAAGGTATCACCCGCCGGGGCGCTGACATTCCCCGCCGCGTCCCTGGCTCTAGCCTGAACCGTGTGCGAACCATCGGTAATTGCGGCTGTGGTGAAGGTGTAGTTCTCGGTAAGGGAATCAAAACTGCCATCCAGGGCCAGGGCAGCAGACCAGTCTCCGCCATCGACCCGATACTCCACCGCCGCTATCGGACCGGTGGAATCCTGCGCCACCCCAACCAGAGTAGGAGTATTATCAGCGGATGGATCAGGAGATAGCGGCGTGATGGATATGATTGGCACAACGGTGTCAACACAGAACACGGCAGTGGCGTAGTCCTCTGGTGCCGTGGTGTAACCCGCTTTGGTGGTCGCTTTGACATCGACAGCATGCCATCCATCGTCGAGATCCTCGGGTGGTGAAGCTGTAGCTTTCGGTGGTCTCGTCTCCGAACTGTCCATCGATGGCCGTGGCCAGACTCCACGGGCCATCATCAACTCTGCACTCAACAGAGGCTATTGGGCTGTTGTCATATGCAGCCGTCCCGGTGAAAGTCACGGCATCAGCGCTGCTGTATTCCGGATAAGGATCAAGGCTCACTGAGGGCGTTTCATCCTCTGCCTGCGCTGTGACCGGCAGTCCAGCCACGACAAACACGGTCATCAAAGCCAGAATGAGACTGAACCGACCCAGCTTGGCCACGAACGAACACAAAGTCAACACGCATCCTCAGGAATTGAACCCGCACAGTAGCGCAGTGACACGACTTCCCGGCCATGTTCCTCTAGCCTTCATCTGTCTCCCGGTCTATCCATTCAAGGTAGTCTTGATTGCCAGCGACTATGGGCAGGGCAATGACCTCCGGCAAAGTGTAGCTATGAGCACCTCTAACGAGATCGACGACCTGGGGCACCAGCGAAGTCCTGGTCTTGGCGATGAGCAGGCTCTCCTGGGCGGAATCGAGTTTGCCCTGCCACCAGAAAAGAGAGTGTACGCCGGGGACAATGTTCACGCAGGCCACCTTTCTTTGCTCAAGCAGCAGATGGGCTATCTTCTCCGCTTCTTCCCTGGTGGCGGCAGTAACAAATACCACCGACTTGCCGGCACCGGCACTGCCAGTTATCATGAAGTCCTACACCTCCCCCTGGAATCCAACTCCAAAGAACCGCCTGGATTCCCGAATTGCAGATCAACGCAGACAGGAGAATCATAGCTCATGGGGCTATTCCGATTCAAAGAGGCCACTACTCTGTCCTCACAAAAGAGCAGGGGCCGCAGTTTGTATAGAGAGACATGGAGCAAGTATAATCGTATCTGAAGCTGACAGGTTTCCCAGGGTATGACTCCTTTCTGACAATATCCCATGAATCTGACGGAGGTTTGATGCAGACTGGTGATGCCAACAACCAGCAAGACTCAGGCGACAAGAAGGTGGACATCGAAGACAATCAACGTGGAGTTTCCCCATCAGAGCAGAACGAGTCGAAGCCAAGAAGGCTGGAACTGGAGATCAGGGAGATCGAGATCGACGACCTTCCGGCGGTCTTCCACCTCGGTGAGCGAATCTTCACTTCTGAGACGGTGCCCACCCTCTACCGGACCTGGGACGAATATGAGGTGACCTCGCTGTTCAANNAACTGGAGATCAGGGAGATCGAGATAGATGACATTCCAGAGGTCTTTCATCTGGGCGAACAGATTTTCACTGTTGACAGGGTGCCGACGCTCTACCGCACCTGGGATGAATACGAAGTCACATCCCTGTTCAACTCCGACCCTGAGTTCTGCCTGGTGGCCGAGATTGGCCATCTGATAGTGGGCTTCGCCCTGGGCACAACAGTCACCAAGACAAGATCATCATGGAAGTATGGATATCTGGTGTGGCTGGGCGTCCTGCCTGAGTGGCAGCGTGACGGAGTAGGCGGCAGACTCTTTGACAGGCTGGCGGAAAAGATGATTGAGGACGGAGTACGCATGTTCCTAGTGGACACTGAAGCAGACAACACGCCAGCCCTGCAATTCTTCAGAAAGAAAGGGTTCACCAACCCTGAGGAACACATATACCTCACCCTGAACCTCAAGACCTACAGGCAAATCCGAAGGAAGGCGCGTGGCGCAGCGCGAAAACATCAGAATGGAAACTAATCCTAAGGCAATGCCAGAGGTGCAGCCCAGGAGGCTAAGGAAGCTCCTGCGTGAGCTGACAGACATCTACAGCCCCTCCGGCAAAGAGGAGGAAATCCTCGAATACACCGAGCAGCATCTGAAGAAACACGGCCTGGCCGTTGACAGGCAAGAGGTGGATGAGAATCGATTCAATCTGGTGGTGTTGCCCGATAAGTCAAATGGAGTTGATCTCTGCTTTGTGGGACACCTGGACACGGTCACCGCCTTTGACCTGGAGGACTTTGGCTTCCATGAGGAAGGAGATACCCTCTTCGGGCTGGGCATCACGGATATGAAGGCTGGCTGCGCAGCCATGATCGAGGCATTCTGCGTGCTGGCCGAGACGAAGAAGGCCCTGTCGTCGGTGGGCCTTGCCCTGGTGGTCGGCGAGGAGCAAGAGGGTGATGGCGCCAAGACGCTGATCAGAGAACACAGCATCCCCTGGGCGGTGGTCGGCGAACCCACCAACATGGTGCCATGCCTGGGGCATTATGGCTATCTGGAGGTGCTGTTGCGTACCCGTGGCAAGCGAGCTCATTCCTCCATGCCAGAACTGGGACAAAACGCCATCGAGACCATGCTGAAACTCCTCTTGAAACTCACCGAATACGCCGATACCGCACCTCACGGGCTGGTATACAACATCAGGCAGCTTACGGGATTCCCCGGCGGGTTCGTGGTGCCCGACAGTTGTGAAGCCTGGCTGGACCTTCATCTGCCGCCTGATGCCAGAATGGATATACTGAAGGCGGAACTGGAGCAACTGGTTGAGGGGGCAATCAGGAACATACCGGGCATGGATGCCTAT
>JAFNFZ010000123.1:0-5008 GCA_017885485.1 Chloroflexota bacterium | reverse complement strand
ACACTCTGGGCCGGTGGGACTGATCCGATCATACTGGGACCTGGCCAATTGGAGACAGCCCACACCCCTGAGGAATCGGTGGAATTCTCCCAGGTGGTACAGGCGGCCCAACTCTACCTGAGTTTCGCCCGGTCCGTGCAGAGACGCTAGGCCAGATACGCGGGGATGTGCCGCGAACAGGACATCTCCTGCAACAGGACAGACACACATGCTGACCAAAGAAGACCTGGAGAGATATGATCGTCAGATCAGGTATGAAGGATTTGGCGAGGAAGGGCAGCACAAGCTCAAGGCTTCACATGTGGTTGTGGCCGGCGCCGGTGGGATCGGATGTCCGGCTTCAACGTATCTGGCCTGCGCCGGGGTGGGGAAGATCACCATCATCGACCACCAGGCCGTGGAACTCTCCAACCTCAACCGTCAGATACTGCACTGGGACAAGGACATCGGGCAGGAGAAGGCTGTTTCGGCGGCAAACAAGCTGAGAAACCTGAATCCATCAATAGAGATCGCACCCGTCACAACACAGATCACCGGGATTAATGCTCGAGATCTCATCAAGGGGGCCAGTGCAGTCTTGGACGCAATGGACAACTTCGAGACCAGAGCCATCCTGAACCAGGCATGTGTGACCGAAGGAATCCCGTTCGTCCACGGCGGAGTCTGGGGGCTCTGCGGTCAGGTGACCACCATCATACCTGGGAAGACGCCGTGTCTGGCCTGCCTCTATCCACAGAAACCCGAGGAGCACAAGCCACCCCCCGTTTTCGGAGTCACCCCGGCTATGGTAGCGATCATCCAGGTCGTTGAAACCATCAAGATAATCGCCGGTTTTGGCCGCCTGCTCGCTGGTCAGGTGCTCTACATCAATGAGGGCACCATGGATTTCTGCTTTCGCGAGGCGGTCAGAAGACCCGATTGTGAAGTGTGCGGAAGTCGGGGTGATAGATAGCCAATGAAGATCCGGCTGAGGTCCTTCTTTCATTTCGACGTAGCCGAGGTCTTTGATCAAGGCCAGGTGCAATTGGCAGACGACAGGCCAACGCTGAGAGATCTTCTGAAGGAAGTGACCCAGAGAAGCGACGGGAAAGCTCAGGTCATCGATCCGGCGACGGGAGAGCTTGACACAGAGTACTTTGTGCTGGTGAATGGGCGTGACCTGCAGTGCCTGGAGCTAGGACTGGAAACCGAGCTTCGCGATGGCGATGAAGTGGGCATCGGCATGATGCACTTCTGGGGTGGAGGGTAACCAGACATGGCAAGACCACGTTCTCAGCGCCGAGTGAAACGGAGAGGACTGAGAACTTGAACCAGGAAGAGGAGATACTGGATACCTACCTTGCTGGATACGGTGTGGCACACACGCGTAGAGGGGGAGCGAAACCCGTCCACTTATCATCTGACGAAATGGCCCAGAAAATGACCACCAATTGCACCGACGGGAGGGAACATGGAGACTGCATTGGTGGTCAATACCGAACGGGGGCACTTCTACACCCTGGCCCTAGATTGCCTGGTGGTGCTGGACTCACTCACCAGCCCGGCATCCAAGAAGGCGTACAGCCGGGCCCTGAAGGATTTCCTGGACTGGTATCAGGAGAAGGGGCAACCTACCTTCTGCAAGGCGGTAGTCCAGCGTTATGCCGCCGAACTCGCAGAGCAGGGACGCTCCCCGCAGAACATCAACCAGCGGTTGTCTGCCATCAGGAAGCTGGCCGGTGAAGCCGCGGACCTCGGGCATATCCCTCTTGATGTAGCCAACGGGATCTCCCGCGTCAAGGGGATTCGCCAGGAGGGCATCAGGACCGGCAACTGGCTCACCAGGGAACAGGCACAGGATCTCCTGGACAAGCCCGATGGTAGCGCTATGAAGGGACTCCGTGATAAGGCCATCCTGGCTGTTCTGCTAGGCTGCGGGCTTCGCCGTAATGAGGCAGCACATCTCACCGTTGATCATATCCAGCAGCGTGATTCCAGATGGGTGATTGTCGATATGGTGGGGAAGCGGAACAGGAAGCGGACCGTGCCAATGCCGGCGTGGGCCAAGAATGCCATCGACGTCTGGACAGAAAAGGCAGGCATCAGCAGCGGTCGTATCTTCCGCAGCCTCAACAAAGGTGGCAGACTCACCGGCGACAGGCTCACCGATCAGGCTATTGCCGACGTGGTCAAGGAATATGCCCCGAAGGGAATCGCTGCCCACGATCTGAGAAGGTCATTCGCGAAGCTGGCACATAAGGGACTGGCCGGGCTGGAGCAGATACAACTCAGCCTGGGGCATTCCAGCATTCAGACCACAGAGCGATATCTCGGGGTATCCCAGGACCTCACTGATGCACCCTGTGACCATCTGGGGCTGAAGGGGTAGGGAGAGGGAGGAGACTCTGCCTGCTATCTCCTACTTACTATGGGGGCGAAACAACAGCGACAACCCGTCTCAGATGTACAGTGTTCATATGGCAACTCCGGCACCTCATCGAGTTTGAACCTCTTGTCTGCCATGCTAGCACAAGCGTCGCACAGCCTTTCGTCACGAGCCGCATGGATCTCGACTTCGCCCACCACGCCACTACTCTTGTAGTCAGCTATCGTGGCCTTGTGAATCCCTAGAAACATGAGCATCCTGGCGGCTGCGTCGTTGTCCATCTTCAGGCCAGTTGTGAAGCCCGGTGGCAACCATTCCTCGAATCGATTCGTTCCCCAAAGGTGAGCCATTCCAGCCGCCAAGCGCAGTGGGCCTAGTTGACCCTCATCCACTTTCCCAAGAATCTTCGGTGTGCGACCAAAGATGACCCCGAGTGCATCAACATCTCGGGTGTAGTCGTGGTTTTGCCAGTCGACTCCTAGCCCCCTGGGAGAGGCCTGCTTGGCTTCGTACGCTGCGACAGCTATGCTGGCCTCCTTGAATTTGCGCTGCTGGAGATACTCCATTGTCCGTTGTTCAACTTCACGACGCATGGCGTTCTGCTTGGCCTGGTACTCCTGAGCAACTTCGCTGCCGCGCGTCGAACACACGAGGAGCAAGGACGGTCCTGCGACAGCATCCTTCATGCCGTCGGGGTCTGCTTCGACCAACCTACGTGCTAGGTCGTCTTTGCGCCCCGACACGGGTAAGCGTCGCTTCTTCAGCATAGCCTTTAGTTCGGTGACCTTGAACTTGTAGGCGAGATGGGTAGCCAAATCTGCCTGCACCAGCATACCCTTTTCGAGGAACCGCTCAATGGCCTTCTGTGGCTGCTCGCCAAGTGCTGCCTGCCAGTAGTCTCTTCCCGCAAAGTACTTGGTGTCCAAGGGCTTGAGGAAGTTGCTCAGCAACAGAAGATGTGCGTCTGGTTTGCTCGAGTCAAGGCTGGGTAGAAACTCGGTCGTTTTCTAAGGGGATTCCACGCCAGTTTCACCGAGCTTCGCCCCACACTTTCCGCAGTAGTTTGGGTTCCCAGCATACTCACTACCACACTCGCGACAGAACATCAGACACCTCACCCAGTTGTCAACGCGGATTTCGCCTCGGACAATAGCATCGAGGGACAGATAGTGTCAACCTCAGCTTGGATACAGAGGGGGAGCCTGAAGTTATGCTGGGCGCTGCTGGGACTATCTTAGGGTCGAGACAGTTCTGGTACGACGGTTCAGCCGATTTCGGTGCGGAAGTGAGTCGGTCATGTCCCAACGGTCACGGCAGACGGGCTAGAGGTGTCTGGCGACCTCTGGTGAAGCCCTGAAGGCATGAAGGGGCAGCCTGAGGTTCTGCAAGGCCCCGTTGGGGTCTGAGTCATTGGAAAAGACTTGCGTGAAGGCTGGAATGGTCAGAAGAGCTTGAACACTGTTTTCAATAGCCAGACAATTATGAGAATGACACCGAGAACAAGTGCTATGTGGATCAGGACGCCTAGATCAAGGACGATGAATCCCAGTAGCCACAAGACAAAGAGAACAATCCCAATAGCTAACAAACAGCTCATGTTGCCTCCCTGTTGTTCATGATCCGCATTATGAGTAGTCTTGCCCTTACCCCTCAGGGCACCAGATATGTGATGGCCTGACCGATACGTGTCGTGTGGGAAATCTGCCCTGATGATAGGCAGACTGGATGGGGGACGTCAACCTCAACTTGGATACAAAGGCGACAGCCCAAATCCAGAAGCTCTCCCCTTCACTAGGCGCTGATGCTACAGCGGAACTGGATCGTCCTTTCGCCACATAGTCTCGAAAGCATGACTTTCAGCCTTATCGACAGTTTCTTTACCCACGCGCGAGGAACCAGGACTCCGAAATCTATGTCGGGGACGAAACCAGATTCGCTGAGCAGGCTCAGGAAGGAAGACTTGGTCAAGTGATGAGGGTGGCATCCATCGATACGGTCAAGCATGAAGAAGAACGGTGACAGCCACAGGGGCCACACATTGCAGGTAATATACAGACGGCCATTCTCGGTCAGCACTCGTGCGATTTCTTGGAGTACCAGCTGGGGGGCCTTGCAGTGGTCGATGACATTGGACGCCCAGCATACGTTGATGACTGAGGACCTGATGGGTATTCGCTCACCCATAGCCTGGAGGAACTCAGCGTCGTGACTGACCCTAGGCCAAGGCATTGGATCGAGGATCAGCTTGTATCTGGCTTTTGTCCCAAACAAGTGTCGGTCTGCGAACTCAAGCCCCCCGATCTCCAGGACGCACATCTCTCGAAAATCTGCCAGGTTGATCCCAAGGCGCTCTTCCACAAGCCGCTGACGGTAAGCCCGAGACTTGTCGACCTCCTGAGCGATGCCCTCTCTTTCAGCGGTGTCGTAGCATGTCATTGTAGACCGGGTCTTTGCTTCAAGCTTCTGGGCTCTGTGCCAGCGTCTCGCAGTCGTCCCACGACTGGGCGATCGTCCGCCATTGTCAGTCATACAGCCTCTTGCCTACCTAGCCGCGGAGTACGGAAGACATCGAAAAGATGCACCCACTCAGAACCCTCATCGGGCAGTGACATTGCGTTGCCCTGCCCCCTTTGGGTACCAGAT
>JAFNFZ010000122.1 GCA_017885485.1 Chloroflexota bacterium | reverse complement strand
ACCCCGGCGGGATAGAGGCCTGCCAGCTTGGCCAGGTCGACTATGGCCTCAGTATGCCCGGCACGCACCAGTACTCCGCCCAGCCTGGCTCTGATAGGGAATACGTGGCCCGGTCGGGCAATATCCTCCGGCTTTGTGGCGGGGTCAAGCACGGTCCTTATGGTGGTGGCGCGATCGTGCGCAGAGATTCCCGTGGTGACTCCCTGTTTTGCCTCGATGGATATGGTAAACGCGGTGGAGAACCTGGAGGTGTTGTCCTGAACCATCATGGGAATCCGGAGTTCCTCCAGCCTCTCCCCGGTTATGGGCATGCAGATCAGCCCGCGTGCCTCCCTGGCCATGAGATTGATGGCCTCGGGGGTAACCTTCTCTGCGGCGATGGCCAGATCACCCTCGTTCTCACGGCTCTCATCATCAACGATGATGAGAATCCTGCCGGATCTGATTTCCTCGACCGCCTCTGGAATCGTAGCCAGTCCCATACTCTGCCTCACCCCTTCACGAAAGAGAGCCAGTAACGGAGAAGCCGTGATCCGCCAGGAACTCCAGAGTGACGCCGCCGCGGCCCCCTCCCAGTTTCTCCACATACTTAGCTATGATGTCCACTTCCAGATTCACCGCGTCTCCAACATTTCTGCTGCCCAGCGTGGTATGTTTGAGCGTGTAGCCGACGAGCGAAACGCTCAGAGAAGTTCTGTCATAGCTGATGACGGTAAGGCTGGCGCCGTCGACGGCAATGAAGCCCTTCTCCACGACATACCGCAGGACTTCCGGCGGAGCGGCGAATCTGGCGATGACAGCGGTGCCTTCCGTTTTCAGTGCCATTATCTTGCCAGTGGCATCCACATGTCCCTGTACGAAGTGCCCTCCCAGACGTTCACCCAGGGCGAGCGCGCGTTCCAGGTTGACGCTGGACCCGGGACGCAGCAGTCCCAGGTTGGTGCGCCTCAATGTCTCAGGCATGACATCAACAGAGAAGGAGGCAGCATTGACAGCACTCACCGTGAGGCATGCTCCGTCAACGGCGATGCTGTCGCCGAGCCTCGTCTTCTCAACCACCGTGGTGGCGGAGATAGTGAGGCTGGCCGAGCCCAATGCCTTTACCGTTCCGACTTCTTCGACAATGCCGGTGAACAAAGCGCTGTTTCAACTCCTAATCTTCATTTGGACTGGCAAATCATGCGGAATCCAGGCTACCGGGCGACGTAGCCACTTATCAGGATATCGTTGCCCACGGTCTCCATCCTGGTGCGGATCAAGCTGGTGGCTTGAGAGAGCTTCTCAACACCCTTGCCTTCGACAGGGTTCTTGGCCTGCTCCCCGCCGATAATGATAGGGGCGATGAAGACAAGCACTTTGTCCACAAGACTCTGTTCGAAGAGTGATCCAAAGACGGCCGCACCACCCTCGACCATAAGGCTGATGATCTGCCTTTCACCGAGGACTTTCAACAATGCTTGCAGGTCTACCATCGTGCCTTTCGAAGGCAGCTCCAACATCTCGGCGCCAGCTTCCTCCAGGACCTTCTTCCTGGCGGAGTCCGCGTCCCCGGTGGTGGCTATCATGGTCTTCCCGGGCAAATGGAGCACCCGGGCGGATGGCGGAGTGCGAGCGCCGCTGTCCACGACCACACGCAAGGGCTGTTTCTCCAACTGTCCCCCATCCAGACCGGCTCTGGCGGTGAGTTGCGGGTCATCCCTGATGATGGTCTCGACACCCACCATGATGGCGTCGATCTGACTTCGCAGCGAGTGCACATATCTCCTGGACTGCTCGCCGCTTATCCATTTGGAGTCGCCGGTCCTGGTGGCGATCTTCCCGTCGAGGCTCATGGCGAACTTGCCCAGGACAAAGGGCAGGCCGGTAGAGGTGAACTTGATGTAGGCCTCGTTGAGCTCCTGAGCCACCTCCTCATGTTCGCCAACGGTCGTTCTTATCCCTGCCCCCTCCAGATCAGCTTTGCCACGGCCGCAGACCTTCAGGCTGGGGTCGATTATGGACATGTGGACCTCGGCAATACCGGCTTCAATGATGGCCCTGGTGCAGGGAGGAGTCCGGCCCTGATGACAGCAGGGCTCCAGGGTGACGTACATGGTGGCACCCCGGGCTTTGTCCTCGGCCTGTTGCAGCGCTACTATCTCCGCGTGGTTCGAGCCCGGAGGCTGTGTGTATCCTTCGCCGACGATGACGTCATCTTTGACTATGACTGCTCCCACGGCCGGGTTGGGGCTGGCATGGACTAGGGCCAACCTGGCCAGGGAGAGTGCACGCTGCATGTAGTCTGTGCGTTTGGGAGTGGCTACTTGTGACATTGGTGTTCAATGGCCTGCTGGAGTAATTTCGCAGCCTTGTGGCCATTCTATCATCTGATAGTTGATAATTCAAACTGCAGGCAGTGGGAGGCGGCATAGCGGCGGGATGACAGCAGGGCTGTCTGTGGCATGGGATACTGTCGACTGGAGTTGGGGGCAGGCGGGAGTCAACAGTCCTGTAGCTCAGGTTGGGTGGGGCCCCGTCCTGCGCCTTGGTTTGAGCCACAGCCAGGCAGTGATACCGCCCAGAACAAAGACAGCGCCGGCCAGGCCGTACTCCAGGGGATGTACCCAGCCGGCTTCCGTGGCCTTGAGCAGTTCGTCAGAGGGAGGATTGAGCTCCTGGCCATCGTTGGGTGATAAGCCCGTGAAGTCTGTTTGATTGTCTCCCTCCATCGAGGTTGCACTCCTATTGTCGGTATAGGAAAAAGTGCCGGCCTTTTCACCCACTGGAGACAGGGACGAATCGAAGAGATTCACCAGGTCAGCGGTGAACGCCATGATGAGCAACATGGCGGCTGCAGCGGTGGCCAGGCGAAGCGCGGGCAGAGGTGCCCACCGACGCGATGGTTGAGGCTGAGCGATCCGGAAACTGCGTGAGGGTGATACCTGGGGCAACTGACGTAGCAGGTCCACCGTTGTCTGCAAAGCCTGAAGCTCTTTCTCACAGCTATGGCAAGCCGTCAGGTGCAGTTCTACCTCGTGCAGTTCCTGAGGAGTCAGACGCCGGTCAATATATGCGGAAAGCCGCTG
>JAFNFZ010000121.1 GCA_017885485.1 Chloroflexota bacterium | reverse complement strand
CAACAAGCCTAGGACTGCTATCCAGACCAGGTTTGTCCGCTCCCGCCCACCCAACACTCTCGGCAGGGATTTGGCAAAGATGCAGAGTATCAACCCACAAAGGGCTATCACGACAACGACACTGAACAGTATCTGCATGTTGATCTAACTCACATTCGAACAGAACAAGAGATTCATGACCTCATCGGTTTGCGTTGCGTTCAGCCGAGCCCCTTGCTTTTTGGAGAACACAGGCCGCAAGACAAATCCCCAAAATCGTCTAGTGTGCCTAAACCTCCTGTACTTAGAATACGCCAGATTGAGGCCCGGGATCGGCAGCAGACTCAATGTCCCCTGCAGCCATACGGATGCCGCCATCCTGCAACGCGCCCTCCAGATTGCTGCCATGTATTGCATCGTCACCCTGTTCACTAGAGCACAGTTGTTTTCCTGCGGCTAGTCATCCGTTACCAATACATCCCTCAACACACCCGCGTCGCCTATTGGCAAGAACATCACCCACTGCCTTAGGTGACTCTTCAGCTTTGTTAGCAGGACCCGACCTCCGCAGTTGGGCAAGCGCATACGATGTCTTGTAGTCCCCAGCATACGAGAGTATCCCTCCTTGTACCTCTGACCTCATTGAGTATTGGCTTTGCTGGGGTGTCTCCCTGAATGTCGGCACTGCCCTGCCGGCCACTTCTCGATATCGCACCGTGATCCGTGATTAGGGTGAATGATCCCCTGTCTGAGTGATCGAAGGTAGATCAGCAGTAATTCTGCGCCAGGCATCGTTTCTGTGGCCTTCTTCTCAATCCCGATTTCACAGTTGACAACCTCTCCAGTGTGAGGAGAAGCGTTTGCATCGATCGACCTCAATGTCTCTGCCATCACACTGTTGAGCCAACGCTTGTAGTCTCTCCCTCGATTGGGCGGCCAGACCTAGCCCATTCTTGTACATCTTCCATTGAAGCGAAACCAGATTGAAGACGAACGCAAAGTCCGGCCAAACGCATGTTGCCCAGCAGGTTGTCAGGTAACGCTCCTCTTCACGACCCGGAGTCGCACCATAGCTGCCACCGTGCCTGCCTCGGAACGAAACGCCAGCCAGGTCATTAGGGAAAAGACGGCCAAATAGACAAACATGGGAGCGATGTCTCCCCCAACCACCAGCTTCGAAAGCCAGAAAGCACCGATGTAACACAACATCATTCCGAAGTCCCTCACCATCTGGAAGCGGGTCTCATTCAAAGTCTTCCAAAGCTCTCTCTCATTCAGCACGTAGTACATAGCAATGCCTATCACAGCGGCCACTGCCACGCTCAATAATGTTCCAGCCACCTTTATGGCCAGAATGTCTAGCCCGGCGGCAACACACAGCATCGTGAATGCCCACAGGAGGAACCTCTGCTGTTTGCGATAAACCATGTAGCAAGTCTGATGTACCATCTGGATGACGGCCCAGAAACCCACGGAGCAAAACAGGACTTGAAATATGATTAGGCTATCCGAGTAAGCCGGAAGGTAGAAACGAACCAATAGGCTCATGGGGAACGACAGAGCCAGCGTCGCACCCCATATGATGATGAGCACAGGCTTCACAAGACAGTACGCCCTCTGGCGCTGGCCCTCCGAGACAGCTGCCAGATGTGGTAACAGAACTTCTGAGACAGGGGTGATGAGAGCCAACACAATCGCCAGCAGGCTCATAGCGAATGCGTACACGGCAAACGCGTCGATGGCGAAGAATGAGCTTACCAACAGTCGATCAAGGCTCATGATGAGCACGCTGCTGAGGAATGCCAGCATCAAGAAGATGCCTAACTGTATGTTCCGTTTTCCGTACTCCAATACCGCACGCAGGCTGACCCCCAGCGTAGCGCCTGCCCTGCCAAGGTACAGGCGCATGGCGGCCAAATTCACAAGACTCATCACCAGCGATAGGCCCACGAAATACCAGAAGTCAAGACGGCCTGAGAATACCAGCGCGAGCCCGCCCGCTGTACTAAGAATCGAGAACGCCACCCCAATAATGCTTAGGAATCTGAACCCGCGAGCGGCTACGATTGCCCGATTGAATAGGTCTTTGACGTTGTTGACCAGCATGGCTGGTAGCAGCAGAAAGGCAATGAGACGGTATGATGACCCATGGACCACAAAGTGAAACAAGAGCGCCAGAGACATCATGACCACCACTTGTTCTAACAAGAGGAAACGCAGAGCGATCCCTGTCTCCTGGCGGATATCGGCAATGTCCTTCCCCGCCCACCTAACGTAGACCCCATTGATAAACCCCAAATGAAGCATGTTGACGTACGAGATGTAGAGGAAGAATAGCTTGTAGTATCCGTAGTCATCAACCGGGAGGTATTTGGGAAGGAGCAGCGCGACGACACCACTCATGGCGAGGGTCAAGACGTTGGAAGCAGCAAAAAAGAGGGTATCCGAAAAGAATCTCTTCACGTTATCCTTCTGTTTCATCTCGAGACCCGAGGTGTTCTCACAACCACCGCCAAGTCATATTGAATGCCGGCGTATCCTCTTCCATCAGCATTCTTCCACGTCGACCAACAATACACTTCCTACAACACCCATTCTCTTCACCGCACCTATTCTGGATTGAAACGGCCTGAGCTTCCGAATGAACCAATAGTCCATTACGTCGTTGCCTGTTGCCTGTGCCCTGCTCTGGATGCCCCTCGGGGATTCAGAACGCCTATGTTCTTGTTCGAGTGCTCTCGCGCAGTTTCCGGGCAAGTTGTTTCAGAAATCCTCACAACCCGTTCTTGCCAGACGAATGCCTGTGCCGGCCCTGCTCCTCCTCTCCCCCATCCCCTTCACCGTAGGAGCCCGAGTATCGATAGTGGTAGTAACCGCTTCCTTCCCTTTCCACTTGGTTGAGCACCACGCCGAGAATACGAGCGTTCCCTTTGGACAGGATGTTGGCGGTCTCAACGAGCGCCTCGGGTCTGGTGCGACCGGCCTCCACCACCAGGATCACCCCGTCCACCTTCGGAGCTAAGATCGCGGCGTCAGCCACTGCCAAGACGGGGGCAGAGTCGAAAAGGATGATGTCCGCCTGTCTCTTCAGTTCGTCTATCAGGAAAGGAACGCGGGACGAACCCAGAAGATCCGCGGCGTTGCTTGGAGTGTATCCAGCAGGCAGTACCCTCAGGCCCGCCACCTTGCTGGGCTCCAGATGAGCCTTCACATCGGGCTGCTGAGCCAGGAGGAGGTTGCTGAATCCGAGAAGGTTAGAAATGTGAAACATCTGGTGCAGGCTGCTGCGCCTCAGATCGGTGTCTACGGCAATCACCGTGTTCCCCGTCTGGGCCAGGATCGCCGCCAGGTTGGTCAGAACAACGGTCTTGCCCTCCGCCGGTCCGGGAGCAGTTATCATCAGCGTCTGAGCCGGCTTGTCCAGGGTGGCAAACTGGAGGTTGGTACGCAGCATACGGAAGGCCTCGGCTGCCGGGCTTCTGGGATGCGCCTCCATAATGAACGCGCCCTTCTGGTCCGGGGTAGTCTTGAACTTGGGTATGGCGCCCAGGGTGGAAAGCCCAGTGAGCACGCTCACATCCTCGGCACTTTTGACCGACCGATCCAGGTATTCCTTCAGGAAGACGCCTCCGGTGGTCAGCACCAGGCCCAGGATGCAGGCTAGGGCCACGTTTTGGATCGTTTTCGGACTCACCGGCGAGGTGGGCAACGAAGCCGACTCGCCCATGCTGACACTCGAGGCAGCCATGGCCTTGGCCAGCTCCGTATTCCACAGGGTTCGCTGAGTCTTCAGGCTGTCCAGATCATCCTGGAGGGTCTTCAATTCGTCCTCCTCTTCCGGAGTAAGCCCGACAGTGGCCTGCTTGGCTTCCAATTCATCGATCTGGGCCGAAGTCTTGTTGATCTCGTTCTGGATCTGGGACAGGAATTCCTGGGCCGCTGCCTGCACGCTTTCGCGATTCTGCTGGATGTACGCGGCCACAGTCGTGTTGGCTATCTGCTGCGCCGTGAGAGCGTCGCCATCCTCCGCGGACAACCTTATCAACGGAGAGTTGGTGGAAGTATGGGTGCTGATCTTCGCCCGCAGCCCTCCCGTGGAATAGGGCAGGCTGAGACTGGTGATAACCTGCTGCATTACGGATTCTTTCCTCATGAGCTCGGCATGGGCCACCACCGCGGGCTGGCTGTAGTCATACCCCGGTATGGGGCTGGTGGTGTCCTGAACCACGATGGTAGCCGTAGCCCGGTACGTGGGCTCCATCCGGCTGCTGACTATGTAGGCCACGGCGCCCGCAATGACCACACCGATGACAACCAACCAGAGCCATTTCCAGATCACTGCCCAGTAGCGGCGTATTTCCATCACTGTCAACTCCTTTCACTGCTAGAATGGAGGGAAACAGGCCTGCATTATGTCGTACCTCGGGTGCCGAAGACTCTGTGAATCAACCATTTGCGTTCGAGCCGATTGCGCTCGCTAGCCGATATCACATGACGTCCTCTCTCCTTCTGTACATGGTCCAACAGTGTTGAGACAGGCACGAACCACCCGTCCCTGCGGCTCAGTCTTTCCATGACCCGCCTGAAATCTGAATTCAACAGTCCATCCTCATAGAAGTCAGCGCGGCCAAAGTGAGTGTACATGATGCAGCCCCCCCCCTCCTCTTCAAGTCGGTCCTGGTTCGTCTCTGAAATCGTCTGGCAAAACGCACGGCAGTCTGCCCCTTCAGATGAGGCAAACCAATTGTTAACAAATGGTCTTTCCTCATCGAAGTAGGGCATATAGGGACATATTCTAAGCGTGTTGATGTCAGAGAACACGAAGTTTCTGACATACTTTATGTGCTCCTTGCATTTGTCGCCCCAGAACAGTTCGCTCGACTCAACATGTCCCAGGAATTTCCCTCGATTCGCAAAGCGGGTCAGCACATTATAGATCAGCCTGTTCATGCCGCTTAGTCTTGCGTCTCCCCAGTAGATGCTGTCCGCGCAATCTGCATGATTTGCGTGTATCTTCGGGTATTCGCCAAAACACTCCTTGAATTGCTCAAGTCCGGCAATGGTCTGTTCCCTTTTCGAGGTATGATATGTCGCATTGTGAAGAGCAATCTCGAAACCTTGCTCCTTCAATCTGCAAACCCACCTAAGGTAGTCAGCATGCTCACAGGTAGTACCTCCAATCTTCGGCACATGCTCACCCTTTATCGGCCACACGGATTTAGTGGTGATCACTCCCAAATCGAATAGATACTGATACATCCCAGGACCGTTCTGCATGGTTGTGTGATCGGTATCATCAAATACTGTAAACGCAAACCGCTTTCCGTGAGGCCAGTTGATTCTCGTCTTCACGGGGTCTCCGCACTCCCAACTTGGATACAGTGGCCCAGTGGATCCCGTACTCGCACGTTCACGCCCTGCCGCACCCCTGCTGCTTCTTCCGGACAGACGTTCAGGCCCACTACTTCGGTACGCTCAGGCACAATGAAAGCTTCTCCAAGAGTGCGCCTTCTCAGGCTCAGATCGAAGGCCCGCGTCAAGCTCATGGTACATGAGCATTGGGACTTTAGGCATCATCCCTCTTTCTGACTATATTCTTACCCCGATTCAATTGGTATTGAAGGTCCAGTCTTCTTCTTGCGACTGCTCCGTACACTAGTTTGCCCACCTTTGCTAACCCGCTCGACGCTTTGCTGTACTGCGTATAGCTCGCAGCATGAGACCCGAAAGTCTCCTTAAAGCGATCGATGCCTTCGAGGCCTCTCCCATTCATATCGTACTTTCGCAGCCCATCCCGAATTGCCGAACTGATAAAGTGCCACTGCACAAGGTTGTTTGGAGCGACTTTGTTGTACTCACTGTGGCTCCCGGCTGACACGAGATACCCGGCATCTGCGTTCATGACAAAGGTTGCGCCTGCGATTCGCCTTCCTTCATACTCTGCAAAGAGAACCTTTGTCATCCCGGCCGGTTTGAGGAAATCCCATAGATTGTAGTAGTACTGCAGTGATTTCGAGGTCGTCGTTTTGCGTCCGGCAAAGGCGGCCACAAACATGGAATACATTTCCTTCAGGCATTCCCTCTCTTGCGCCTCTACGATCTTCACTCCACTCTTCTGAGCTTTTCTCACCCTGTTTCTGCATTCGCTCTTCAAATTGCCCCATGCCTCATCTTCACTGCACTCAAGTCCCAATATATATGTGTCCTGTGCTTGGCGATCATATGTCTCCATCTTCGGTAGTTTCTGAATGGTTTCAGGGAATCTGATTTCCAAATAGTCTACTCCCAGTTTCTTCGCAAGACCGTCGACCGCACTCATGGCTTCATCCAGCAGTTCATCATCAATCAGTGGCCCCATGTAGGGAGTCCCCCAGCCAGTAAGCGGAGAACCCAAGATCTTGAAGGGCCCTTTGTGATCTAGCAATGCCGGGAAAAGTCCCACCATCCGGCCATTGCGATACAAACCCAAAGGCAGTTTCTGAAGATGAAACGTCGCTTCCAGAAAGCTAAGCCATTCGGCGGTATGAAAGAGTGTGCGCCCCGGAAATTGCTCCACGAGGGAGTTCCATTTGTTCAGTTCTTCGTTTTCGAGTATCCCTACTTCCATAACGTTGCCACCTTACGGTGGATGGCGAGAATATGTTCTGATCAGCAACCGAGACGGACTCTTCTATCGTCAGGACTATCAGTCATTTTGGCGTGCCCCCATTAGTTGTACCGGTAGTGTACTGTATCTTCTGTAGCCAACTAACGTGCCAAAAGTAGGGGCAACTTCGGTCACAGGTTGTTCTGCTGCACTGAGTCCCTTCGAGAACAAAGAGGTTGTTACACTTGCACATTCTTCGTTCTATTTCATCGAAGAAATGGTCAACTCTCTTGAAGACTCTGTATTCCTTTCCACAATGGTCGTTCATTCCAACTGCGAAAAGGCATCCATGGGTTCGTCCAGATCTGTCCAGAGTCTTCTGGATTTCATCTTCAGAACGTATTCTGACCATGTCACCCGGTTGGATTTGGTCGTGGTTGAGCTGCGATGTCTTGCCAATACTCTTGGAATAGCGTGAATCTCTTATGGGGAGAGTAATCACAGTTCTGAGCCGCCATTTGTAGTCTGAACACCTCATTATGAAAGACCGCCACTTTGAATATAGCCAACTATTCTCTTGTCCAATCTCGTCAATCAACTCTAACTGGCACATCCGCTATCTCCTTCGTTAGGCAGTGCAGTGTTGTTGATAAACACTCTACAGAAACTGATTAGACTGCTAGACCTTGTCGAGCCAATCTTCATGCCAGAGAATGGGGCAAACATGATCGCACCTGAACGGAAAATGGCTCACTCTTCCTTCACAAGTTAAGCCTTCTAATATGTAGATAGACGATCGCGGTCTAAAATGCTCCTTCTTTCGTTCGTTATAGAAGATATCCACCACCTTTGACACATTGAAAGTCTCTCCGCAATAGTCCCACATTTGATCCATAAACAGGCAACCATCCGTTTTGTTGCTTGGCCGAATTGATTCTGATATCCTCTCTCTATCTTTCACTCGCACAGTTTCGCCCATGGCGAATTTGTGAACCTTCCGCTTTCCTAGAAACAAAACCGGCCATTGGTCCAGGACTTTGTCGATGAAGCTCGCCATGGACTTGCTCTCCTCCGTGATTACTCTTGGCCCTGATACCAGAGCACGGATTCACATTTACCGGCTGCCCTCAAGTGCCAGTCGCCTTGGATAACATGACCTGCCCCGGAAATCGTATCACCTGCAGAGTTGGGTTCACAATCATTGAGCTTGTGGTCTGTGGCCCAATGAACTATGTGGCCGGAACTGATTGCATCCCCCTCTCTAGTGAACAAGAAAAACCGACCTTCAAAGGTCGGTTTCACTATTGACTC
>JAFNFZ010000120.1 GCA_017885485.1 Chloroflexota bacterium | reverse complement strand
TCCAGCTTGCGACCGGTCTCTTCGGAGATGACCTGACCGTTGGTCAAGACGGCGATGTCCTGCAGCATAGCCTTGCGGCGATCGCCAAAGCCAGGAGCCTTCACTGCCAGACAGTTGAGGGTGCCTCTAAGCTTGTTCACCACCAGGGTGGCCAGTGCCTCGCCATCCACATCCTCAGCAATGATCACCAGGTTCTTGCTCACCTGGAGGATCTTCTCCAGAGCCGGCAGTAGCTCTGAAACTGCGGAGATCTTCTTGTCAGTGATCAGGATGTAGGGATCCTCAATCGCCGCCTCCATCCGATCAGGGTTGGTGATGAAGTAGGGGCTGATGTAGCCACGGTCAAACTTCATGCCCTCCACAAACTCGGTTTCGAACTGTAATCCCTTCGATTCCTCTACAGTGATGACGCCGTCCTTGCCCACTTTCTCCATAACATCGGCAATCAGATTGCCGATCTGAGCATCAACAGCAGAGATGGTCGCTACCTGGGCGATCTGCTCCTTGCCGGATACGGAGATCGCCTTCTTCTTCAGCTCATCCACTATGATGCCGACACCCTTTTCAATGCCACGCTTGATAGCCATGGCATCAGATCCTGCGGTTATGTTCTTGAAACCGCCAGCAACAATCGCCTGGGCCAGGAGCGTGGATGTGGTCGTGCCATCACCACACTTGTCATTGGTCTTGGCCGAAGCCTGCTTCAAGAGTTGAGCCCCCATGTTCTCGAAGGGATCGGGGAGATCGATCTCTTTAGCAATGGTCACCCCATCATTGATGACTGTGGGCGGTCCCCATTTCTTGTCCAGTGCCACAGGGCGGCCCTTTGGTCCCAGGGTCGGCCTCACAGCATCCGCCAGGGTATCCACGCCTTTCTTGAGGGCTCTCCTGGATTCCTGTCCAAAGATTATCTGTTTCGCCATCTCTCCTCCTTACCTANNATGACTTCGCCGTCCTGGGGCTTCTCCTTGGCAGTATCCGGCAGCAAAATGCCCCCCTTGGTCACTTCCTCCCGCTTGGCTGGCTTGATCACAACCCGATCTCCAAGCGGCTCCAGCTTGATTGCCCCTTTACCTTTGGCTGACATCTATTTCTCCTTTCCCATATTATGTATTGATTGATACCATCTTCATCGATGTTACGAAGAGTGCCTGGCAACCGACAAGGCTGGTGGCATCTTCCTTCTGGCCATACCCATCAGCACGTATCCTCAGCAGCCATACTCGAGGCAACATCTCTAACAAAAGTATAAAGGTGGTTATGTTAGAATAATGCTTGAGAAGTGTTAGAAATTCGTTAGAGTTTTCACTCCCCGGACTGCCGGGGCTGCGGATCTGCACGACCTCTGCAAACAGGTAAGGTGTCTGACACCCACTTCTAAAGCGTACATGGACAGGCCTCTATCAGCACAGCAGTTTGACCTTCAGGAAACCCTACAAATGATCCTGAAGGACGCTATCGAAGCACTGGGAGGCAGTGCTGGAGTGGTGGCCACATGGAGCGAGGCAGAGCACCGCTTTGTGGCCACAGGTTACTATGGATTGGGTGACAAGGCCATGGAGCGTTTGCTGCCCCTGCTAGATGAGGCCATACCAGACCTAGCCACGAGTGTGCACAATTTCAACTTCCTCTCAACGCTCAGGCTGGAACCACCTCTGCCGACGTCTGATCAGGGTTTGATCCTGAACCCCATAATCGCTCTGCCACTCCAGATTGGCCGCAGGTCAGTCGGCCTGATCTATGTGCTGCGCCGTCTCGGTGCGGATTCCTTCTCGGAAGTTGACCAGGCAATCCTGGCTGCCTTCGCCAAGCAGGCGGCTATCGCCGCCGACAACGCCAAGCTAATCCAGACTCTCTCTGAGGAAAAGGAAAGGATGGAGTACATGCTGGAGGGCAGCGCGGAAGGCATCATGAGCATAGACGCCCGACGCAGGATCGTAGGGTTCAACTCAGCCATGGAAAAGCTAACCGGTTATTCGAGGGAGGTCGCACTTGGGCAGCCATGTCATCAACTTCTGAATCTGCGTGACTGGGAGGGGAAATCCATCTGCAACACCGCCAGGTGCCCCATGCTGATGCGGCCTGATTATCATATGTCCAACTGCGAGGTGCAGGGCAAAGTCCAGGGTGCTGATACACAAGACATCGAGGTGGCCATGTCATACTCCCTGGTACGCTCCCATGAGCGGGGGCAGCCGGCCAGCGCTGTGATCAACGTTCGCGACATCAGGCGATTGCGCGAGACCGAGAACCTGAGGTCAACTTTCCTGTCAATGTTGGGTCATGAGCTGCAGACGCCCCTTTCTATCATCAAGGGATACACCGACACACTGGCTCGGAACGATGGCAAATGGGACAGGAACACACTTCGTCGTGGCCTTGAGGTGATCGAGGAGGAGTGCGACCGATTGAGCAAGCTGGTGAATAGACTGCTTCTCGCCTCCCGTATCGAGACCGGCACAGTGACCCTAAAGAAGGATGAGGTGCAACTCCAGGCTGTTGCTGTCAAAGTGGTACGCCGACTCAAAGCCACTGCCAGCAAACATACCTTTGAGGTGAAGTTCGATCCAGACTTCCCCGTGGTTTACGCCGATCCAGAGCGGATTGAGGAGGTGGTCACCAACCTGGTGGATAATGCCATCAAGTACTCGCCACACGGTGGCAAGATAACCATAACGGGGAGAGGAGAGAGAGACCACGTGACAATAACAGTGGAAGATGATGGCCTGGGCATTCCGCAGAGAGACCTGGAACGTATCTTCGAGCGTTTTCGCAGAGGAGACGCCAGTCAAGTACAGAAGGTGCGGGGGGTGGGCCTTGGACTGTACATCTGCAGGTCGATTGTAGAGGCTCACGGTGGCCAGATCAGGGCTTCCAGCGAGGCAGGCAAAGGCTCATGCTTCACCCTCACCCTACCTTTGCAGGACAAGGGCTGAGATGGCAAGAAAGAGCGCACCAGATATTAAAGCCCCAGGCAAGACTATTCTTGTCGTTGATGACGAGCCACGCATGGTGGAGTTCATTACCATGAACCTGGAACTAGAGGGATTCCGTGTGGTGAGAGCTGCCAATGGCTACGAGGCCCTTGAGAAAGCAGCCAGAGACATGCCCGATCTCGTGATCCTGGATATTATGATGCCACACATGGACGGATTTGATACCCTGAAGAGCCTGCGGGAGACGTCACAGGTGCCCGTCATTTTCCTTAGTGCCAAAGGAGAGGAATCCGACCGCATCAGAGGGCTCGATTTGGGAGCCGATGACTACATCACAAAACCCTTCAGTACGAGGGAACTGGTCTCACGCATGAAAGCCGTCCTGCGAAGAACGGAGCCAGCGATATCGACCAGCGGGTCAGACATAGTAGTCGATGGAGAACTGAGGATAAACTTCGATCACCGAAAGGTGATTGCTCACGGCCAGGAGATTCGTCTGAGACCCACGGAGTACCGTCTGCTCTACCAACTGGTGACTAACGCTGGGAAGCTACTGACACACGAGACTCTGCTTTCCAGAGTCTGGGGCACGGAGTATCGCGACGAAGATCAGTATGTGCGCCTCTACGTCACGTACCTGAGGCAGAAGATAGAGAAAGATCCCAAGAACCCCAAGTATATACTGAGCGAACGTGGTCTGGGTTATCGCTTCAAGGAGTTCGGGTAGAAGGAGGTACCGGCATGGGAGAGATCAGTTGGAGCCTAAACGACCCCATAGTAGAGAAGATATCGTTCTCCAGAGATCCCGCCGGCTTCTGGAACGTGTCTGTTGCTTTGCAGGAGGTCGATCCCGGCAGCCTGAAGGAGAAGGTAGTCAAAGTCAAGCTGATTGATCAAACCAAAACGCATGGTACAAAGCAGGCTGGCCAAATCCTCTGGCCAGCTGCAGGATCACGTGAGCCCGGCAAGGCTGCCAGAACGACGCTGACATTCAATACAGCTTCAACAGCACGCCCAGATCGCATGAAGGTGGAAATAGAGATCGTCTAGCATCCGGCGGCACCATCGGCGGGAATGGTCCAGATGACAGGCCTGCTGGAGCCAACCTCAGGCTCATAGCACGCGGATGAGCCATATCAAACCACCCAGCAGCATGGTGAAAAGCAGCAACCCCACATAGAAGAAGGCTGGCGGGAAGCCCAGGTCGCGCGCTTCTATACCCAATGGCACCAGCAAGAAACCTGGAATTGCCATACCAAGCCCTCCAAACAGTGCCCCTAAACCCCCCCCGAAACCCAAAGCAGCACTCCATATCGCACCGGCACAACACCCCA